>NZ_KV810242.1:0-128837 GCF_001812735.1 Neisseria sp. HMSC069H12 | reverse complement strand
GCACCGGTATCGCCTTTAGCACCAGTTGCACCAGTATCACCTTTAGCACCAGTTGCACCAGTTGCGCCGGTAGCACCACCACCGATTACGCTCAGGGTGTATTCGTTAGTGCCGTTTGAGGTCATTGTCAAACCGTGACCAGCGATCAGTTTCAGAGGATTGTTTGTTGAATTTGGATTGTATTTGAATGTACCTTCAGCAGGTGAGCTACCGCTGCCATTGTGGCCTGAGAATACAAACGGATTCAGGTTTTCGATGCGGTTTGCTACGGCAAACAATTGAGAGCCGTTGATTGCATCGGTAGAAGTTGCATTGATACGACCTGCGGCAACGTTTTGGATTTGACGTTCGTTACCTGCAGAACCTACAGACAATACTGCGCCGTTGCCCAAGCCGCTGGTTGCGCCTGCGAAGCCGCTGTAAGTGTAGCTGCCAACAGTAGCAGTGTTAGTAGGTACGAATGCGCTGGTTGTAGAGCCGTTACCCAGGGCTACGCTGTTTTCGATAGTAGATTTAGCTTCTGTACCCAAAGCCAGAGTGTTTTGGGCTGTTGCTTGAGCACCGTTACCCAGAGCAGTTGCAAACTTGCCGTTAGCTTGAGAGAGGCGACCCAATGCGATGGCTTGTTCTGAAGTAGCTTGGCTTTGTACGCCCAAAGCCACTGCGTATTTACCAGTTGCTTGAGCAGCAGGACCGAATGCAGAAGCAGAAATACCGTCGGCTACAGAACCGCGACCGATTGCTACGTCAGAACCTTGTTTGGCTTGAGCGTCGCCACCCAATGCTACCGCGCCGTTTGCCAGGGCTTGAGAACGTTGACCGATGGCAGTTGCTACGATACCGGTTGCTTGAGAGTCGGTACCAATCGCCATTGCAGAACCGGCATTATTTACTACGCCGTCGCCATCAGAACCAGTAGAAGTACCATTAGCTTTAGCGTTATAACCTACTGCAATGTCAGCAGTTTGAGAAGCACTTGATTTAAAACCTACTGCAATAGAGTTATTACCAACTGCTTGAGCAGCTTCAGCCGCAGTCATAGAACCACCGACCGCAACAGAGCTTACACCAGCAGCATTAGCTGATGTACCACCAGCAAAAGAGGCTGTACCGGTTGCTTTTGAGGCCGCTCCAACCGCAACTGCATTTGTACCTGTTGCGCTACCACCACCCAATTCTGCACCTGCTTGAGCAGCACTAGAAGCCATTAAGGCACCTGCCACTGCAACTACAGCAGCTACGGCTTTACGCTTGTCGGAAGCGGATTTTTTGCCGTGTGCATGGCTGATTTCAGAAACCGCAGTCCATGTCTGGGTCGAGTGGTTCCAAATAACTTTAAAGACTTTATTCATATCGATTTTCCTGTAAGGGGTTTGATTTCTTTTGGGACGTGTTGCTCGACCATAAACTGCTTGTCCATATATATGCCGCACTTCAGAGTCTCCCCTTTATGCGGTTTTACGTCGTAATCTCTCGTATGCAATTCCCGTGCCCAAAGTCTCCTCGGCCGAATAACAGCTAAAAGCCTGTTTTATGGGATTTTATGCTGATACATTTTGGGAAGCTTGTGAAGTTTGGGAAACGATGTGCCGTTTTTTTGTCAGCTTGTTTCTTAACAAGTCACTTTTTGTTAGCTTCTTTCAATGCATTCGGAATCCTGACTCAAATTTTATATGCTTTTGGTTTCGTAAATTGACTCTTCCGATAAAGTGTTATTTTTTCGACTTCAACGGTCATGCCGGTTAGATTTACTTGTTGCTTTTTAAACGCTTTTATAACAATATGATTTCACTTAATATTTTTAAACAGAAATGATTATTAAATATTATACGAATAGGATATTTTAGTGATAGATTTGGATGTCGGCTTTTATTTAGATAATTAATGAATTTTGTATTGAAAGTTGGTTTAAAACGTGTAAAAGCTTTGCATAGCCTGTTTTCAGACGGCCTTTAACGTTTTCTAACATATAAATGGTGAATAAATGATACGAATTTATGCGCTATTGAGCCGATAGATAAGATTAAAAAGGCAAGTGTAAAACTTGCCTTTACGTTTGGGATTTGTTTGTTCTCTATTGTAGAAAACTGTGTTGTTTTCAGGCGGCCTTACCAACGGAATGTTTGGGTCACGCCTGCGGAAGCGCCGTTGTTGCCGGCATAGCCGTAGCCGCCGGTATGGCTGAAGGCGCAGGCGGTGAGTGTGGCGAGGGTTAGGATGAGGAGGATGTGTTTCATATTTTTTCTCTGAGTGGGTTAGTTTTAGGCTTGGGCGACGTTGTGTTGCCGTATTAATCCGACTGGCTGGGGCTTGGTTGTTTTATCCTGATTTACAGTTAGACCGCTAAATTGTTTGATGATTGAAGAAGGCCGTCTGAAAACGGGTTTCACGATATTGAAACTTTGTTTTCAGACGGCCTTTATTTTATATCAGCTTATTAGTGGCGGAAATGGCGGATGCCGGTTACGACCATGGCGATGCCGTGTTCGTCCGCTGCGTCAAAGACTTCTTGGTCGCGCATGGAGCCTGCCGGATGGATGATGGCTTTGATGCCCTGCTCGGCAATCACATCCACGCCGTCGCGGAAGGGGAAGAAGGCATCGGAGGCGGCGCATGCGCCATTTAAGTCCAAGCCTGCGTCCTGTGCTTTGCGGGCGGCGATGCGGGTGCTGTCCACACGGCTCATTTGGCCTGCGCCGATGCCGTAGGTTTGGCCGCCTTTGCCGAACACGATGGCGTTGGATTTGACGTATTTGGCGACGTTCCAAACAAACAGCAAATCGTTCCATTCCTGCTCGGTCGGTTGGCGTTTGGAAACGACTTTCAAATCGGCGCGGCTGATGCGGTGGATGTCAGGGGTTTGTACCAATAGTCCGCCACCGACGCGTTTGAGTTCAAAGCGGTTGGCACCTGCCTCAAGCGGTACTTCCAATACGCGTACGTTTTTCTTGGCAGCGGCGATTTCGAGGGCTTCAGCGGTGAACTTCGGCGCCATGAGGACTTCCATAAATTGGTTGTCGGTAATTTGTTTGACGGTTTCACCGTCCACTTCGCGGTTGAAGGCGATGATGCCGCCGAATGCGCTAGTGGTGTCGGTCGCGTAGGCGAGTTTGTAGGCATCCAAGGTATTGGAGGCGATGGCGACGCCGCACGGATTGGCGTGTTTCACAATCACGCAGGCGGGCGCGTCGAAGGATTTGACGGCTTCCCAAGCGGCATCGGCATCGGCGATGTTGTTGTAGGACAATTCTTTGCCTTGCAGTTGTTGGTAGGCGGCGAGGCTGCCTGCGGCGGGGTACACATCGCGGTAGAACGCGGCGCGTTGGTGCGGGTTTTCGCCGTAGCGCATGTCTTGCACTTTAATCCAGCTTTGGTTGAACTGGCTTGGGAACTCGCCGATTTCGGGCGTGCCGCTCAAGACGTCGTCTGAAAGTGAAGTCAGATAGTTTGAAATCATGCCGTCGTATTGGGCGGTGTGGCTGAACGCTTTGCGCGAGAGGTTGAAGCGGGTTTTGTCGCTCAACGCGCCGCCGTTGGCTTCCATTTCGGCGGCGATGGCGGGGAAGTCGGCGGTATCGGTAACGATGGCGACGTGTTTCCAGTTTTTCGCGGCTGAGCGCACCATAGTCGGACCGCCGATGTCGATGTTTTCAATCGCGTCTTCCAGTGTGCAGTTTGGTTTGGCGATGGTGGCGGCGAAGGGGTAGAGGTTGACGCACACGAGGTCGATGTTGCCGATGCTGTGCTCTTCCATCTTAGCGACGTGTTCGTCCAAATCGCGACGGCCGAGGATGCCGCCGTGGATTTTCGGATGCAGGGTTTTCACGCGGCCGTCGAGCATTTCGGGGAAGCCGGTATAGTCGGCAACTTCGATAACGGGAACGCCTGCATCAGCCAAGAGCTTTGCTGTACCGCCGGTAGAGAGGATTTCAACACCGAGCTTGGTCAGGGTTTGGGCAAATTCGACTGCGCCTGTCTTGTCGGATAGGCTGATCAGGGCGCGTTTGATGGAAGACATTTGGATTTCCTTTGTTGAAGGTTTAATCAGTATGGGATGAATTTTCAGGGCGGTATTATCCTCCAGTTTCGCATTTTTGGCAGTAGGTTTTTGCAAATATTGTTAACAATTTTATTGTAAAAGGCCGTCTGAAACTTGGTTTCAGACGGCCTTTTGCTTTTGCCTATTTAAATCCCATTTTCTTTGCTACCCATACTGCTGTGGGGTGGTGTTAGTTTTGTCATAGATATATAACGAGAAAAAAAGGTAGAAATTATTGAAAACATGAAGATATTTAAAAAATTGGGGAAAATTTTAGAATTGCGAAAAAAGCGCGAAATCTGACAGTTTTTTGTCGGTTTCGCGCTTTTTTTGTCATGGGAATTATCGGGAAGTTGTTTATTTTGATATGCCGCAGCTCCAGAGGTATTTGCCGAGGATTTGGAAGTCGGCAGGGGTGGTGGCGGACAGGGTTAGTTGGGTTGTCGGGTAGATGGATTTATTTGGGTTGTCGCTGATGATGTTGAGTGTATCGGCGGTCAGGCGTTGCAGGCGTTTGACCCGGAGTTCGTCTTGCTGCCGGAACAGGTAGATTCCTTCCCGGGTGTAGCGCGTGGCGGTTTGCCATAGGACGGTGCCTTGGTCGATTAGGGTTGGGAACATGCTGTCCCCGTCGATGCGGGTACAGAAGCAGTCTGCGGGGGAGAGCTGCAGGTGTTTGAAGAAGGCGGTTCGGAACCACATGGCTTCGGGGTCGGTATCCCACGGTATTGCGCCGCTGCCTGCGCTTGCGAAGACTTCTTTGTAATAGCGGACGGGTACGATGTCGCGCGTATCCTGACGTTCCGCCCAGTCTGCGTAATCCATATTTTCGATATGCGCTACATCGGGTTGAGTGTTGCGAACTTCAAGCGGTGTGTCTGTTTCCGCGCCATCTATCAAATGGAGCAAGCCTTTTTGTTCCAATTCATCAATAACATAAGGAGGAAGAGGGTAGATTCTTTTAACACCTTTCTTCCCACCTTGTGAAGGTGCTTCTTCATATTCCCAATGTTCTCTTTCTGCCCTGTATTGAATGGCGCGTGTTGTATTCGGCAGGCTTATTAGATTCAACTGGGTAATCAAATTCTGAATTTCAGAGATGCTGAATTTTGGCTCTTTCATTTCCATGCTCCAATCAAAAACATGGAAAAAATCTTAGAAATTATTTTCATATTTAAAACAATCACTTGTCAAAATAACATAGAAAAGCATGGAAATTTTAGTTGCGAAATAATTTCCAAGTTATATAATTTTAAAAACAGCGAAACGGCAACTTTAAAACAGTATAACCGATTTTGCAGTGTTCTTTAACAATTTGGAATAGCCAAAAAAATGACGGGTATCCGACCCGTCAGGAAGGAGATTGTTTAACAGGTCGTCTGAAAAGGTTCGGACGACCGATTAAACGGTTTTGCTTAGATACTTTATACGGAAAGGACTCAAAATGAAGCACATTGCAAATATTATGCGGATAAACGATTGGGATATAGATCAAGAAAGTACAGTGGGGCGAATATTGGAATATGGTCGCGGGAAGACTAAAAAATTCGTCATCGAATGGGTCAACGGGGAGAAAACCGAAGTAAAAGGCGGTTATTACGATGCCTGTGCTATAGGTTTGAATGCTGATACTTGGAACTTTATTTGTCGAATTTAATAAGGTTAAACAGGTCGTCTGAAACGGTTCGGACGACCTGTCTAGATAATAAAGAAAGGAAAACGATGAGTGGTGTACATCCTGAATTAATCAGAGCGGAAATCAAAATGAAGGGGCTGACGCTTGCCGATGTGGCTGCGATGGCAGGTATAGGCGAAAGCACAGTGCGTCAGGCTTTGAGAAAGCCGTCGACTGCCGGAGAGATGGCGATTGCGAAAGTGTTGGGCAAGCCCTTGTATGAGCTGTGGCCGGAACGGTGGACGAAAGACGGGCGGCGCATCCGCCCTCGCTACGCTTATTTATATAAAGAGGCAGCAGCATGAAAACGCATTACTCGATTTCCGAGTTATTGGAAATGAACTTGGAAAAATTTCCTAAAACTAATAGAGCAATCTTATATAAGGTTGAACGAGAGAAGTGGTCTTTTATTGAAGCCTCTTGCCAGGGGGGAAAAAACGGAAAACGTCGCGAATATGCACCGCCCCCTGAAGTATTGAAACTGATTCAGGCGAAGAAGTTGAACGAGGTTTTGGGCGGTTTGTCAGATTTGCCCACTCCCCTGTCTTCTTATGAAGAAAAAGGCAACGAGGCGGCGGGGCTGCCCTCTCCTGATGTGAGAGGGGGACAGCTGACCATCGGTGTTGCGGACGGCTCGACGGAGCAACAACGGCTGTGCGAATCGGCACGACGCGGGGTTTTGTCTGCGGTCGAGCTGGTAATGGCGGAATCGGGTGTGTCGAAGGAGGCGGCGATGACGACTGTTTTGACGCAGGCGAAGATGCCTGGCTTCGAGCATATTGCGAAGCTGTTTTCTTTGGCTGCCGACGGGCGTGGCGGCGGTGGGAAACTGCCGAGCGTACGAACAATCAAGCGGTGGTTTGCGGCGCGGGAATCTAACAGCCTTGCGCCGAAATCCAGAACCGAGGATATGAACGTCCCGTCTTGGCTGCCTGTGTTTTTGGAATGCTACCGGCTGCCGATGAAGCCTTCTGTTTCCGAAGCTTACCGCTTGTTTGTGAACAGGCTGGAGGGGCTGCACTCTCCTTTGGGAAAAGAGGGTGATGTGCCGAGTATCCATCAGGTGCGCCGGTGGTTGGGCAAGCTTGGCAATGTGGAGCGTGAACGCGGACGCCGCGGCGCGCGGGATTTGAAAAATATCCTGCCGCACAAACGGCGCGATTTCCTGCACTTGAAACCTGCCGCCATCTACACCGCCGACGGTCATACATTTGATGCGGAGGTATTGAATCCGTTGTCGGGTCTGCCGTTCAGACCTGAAATTACGACGGTTTTGGACGTTGGCACAAGACGGTGTATGGGCTGGAGCGTGGGGCTGGCGGAAAGCCGGTTTACTGTGTTGGAAGCTTTAAGCCACGCAAGCCGCGCGGCCATCGGTGCGCTTTGGTATGTGGACTGGGGATGTGGCTTTGAAAACTTGATGATGACGGATGAGGCAACGGGTCTGATGGGCAGGCTGGGCATGACGATGACGCATTCGCGGGCTTATAACTCGCAAGCGAAGGGCGCGTCGGAACGCAGCCATAATATTTTCACACGAGCGGCAGCGAACCTGCCGTCTTTTGTGGGGAAAAATATGGACGACGAGGCGCGGCAGAAGCTGTTTAAGCTGTCGCGCAAGGAAGTCCGTCTGCACGGGAAGATTTTGAATTCGCCGATTCCGACTTGGGATGAGTTTAAGAGCTATATCGAACGGGTGGTGGACGAATACAACGACCGACCGCACCGTTCGCTGCCTAAGTTTACCGACCGTGAAGGCAAACGCCGGCATATGTCGCCTAATGAGTTTTGGGCTTTGAAGGTGGCGGAGTTTGGCGAGCCGCCAAGCGTGTCGCCGGAGGAGGAAGGGTATTTGTTCCGACCGCAGGTTATGCGCACGGTACGGCGCGGGGAGGTATCGCTGTTCAGCAATACTTATTATTCCGCCGAACTGATGGAGTTCAACGGTGAAACGGTAAGGGTCGGCTACGACGTGCAGGACGCGCTTTGGGTTTGGATTTACGACGATGTCGGCCGCCTTATCTGCAAAGCGGAATGGCATGGCAACTCGACGGATTATATGCCTGTCAGCGTCTTGGAACGCGCGGAAGACAAACGCAACGACGAACGTCTGAAACGCAACGAGCTGCAACAGCAAAACATCCTGAAAGAACGCCGTGTACCGACCATCGAACATCAGGACTCGGTCAATATCGGGGGAATGGTGTTGGATATGAGTCAAATCAAGGCTAAGGCTGCCGCATTGGCAGAACGCCGAAGCCGTGAGGACGATGTGGTTGTAGAAGTGGCGGCAGTGAAGGCGGTTGAAAAGCCGTCTGAAACGGAAGCTGCTGCGGGCTGGTCGGTACCGTCCGAAGCATCGGAGCGGTTTGCGCTGTATCAGCGTCTTTGCGGTCAGACGGATTTGCCACCGCAGGCGCAAAGATGGCTGGAGCGGTATCCGCAAAGCAATGAGTATAAGGCGTTGTCCAAACGGGCGATGCTGGCTTGATTTCAGACGACCTTTCGGGGTTTTAAAAAAGGTTTATTCACTATTTTAAAAGGATTTTAAAAATGAAAATTGCAAATATCAACAATCTGTCTTTGGTCTCTGTTGCGATGGAGCGTTTGGTTAACCGTCAGGACGGTTTGCCGGGCTTGGGTGTGTTGTACGGCCCTTCCGGTTTTGGTAAGACGACGGCGACGGTGGCGGTGGCAAATGAGACCCGCGCTTACTATGTCCAGCTGCGCAGCGCATGGAGCAAAAAGACGCTTTTGGAAAAGATCTGCTTCGAGATGGGCTTGCCGCCTGCCCGGACGGCGGCGGGTTGTTTGGATGTAATCTGCGAACAGTTGGCCGCCAGTCAGCGTCCGTTGATTTTGGATGAGGCGGACTATTTGGTTACGCATAAGGGATTGGTCGAGCTGGTGCGCGACATCTACGAGGGCAGCCAAGCCCCGCTGATGTTGGTGGGCGAGGAGATGTTGCCGACCAAGCTGAAGAAATTCGAGCGTTTCCACGGTCGCGTGTTGGCTTGGGTACCTGCACAGCCTGTCGATTTGGCAGACGCGGAAGAGTTGGCGAAGGTTTACGCGCCTGATTTGACGTTTGAAAAAGATGCGCTGTCTTATTTGGTGGATTTGGCGCACGGCTCGGTACGCCGCGTAACGGTCAATTTGGTCAATCTGTTGGAGCTTGCCAACCAGCAAGGCTTGGATACGGTAACGCGCGAGGTTTGTGCGAAAGCCGACCTGTACAAGGGCGAAGCACCTAAACGCGGGGTCAAATTATGAGCGTGACGACATTGACGAAGCCCCGCAACCGCCGACAAGAGATTTGGAACTGTCTGCGGGGCAATAAGGACAGGCTTCAGACTGTCTCTGAAATAGCCAAAGCCTGTCAACTGAGCGGGAATACGGTGTACAAGTATCTGATAGCTCTTAATAAAGGCGGGTTTGTGTCGATACAGAAGGGTTCGGACTTTTGCAGACCGTACGGATACCGACTGGAGCGGGATGCGGGTGTGGATGCGCCCCGCTTGTCTGATGACGGTCAGCCGTTGAAATGTCCGGTAACGGAAGCCTTGTGGCGGACGATGCGGATTTTGAAAACCTTTGACTTGGACAGCCTGACGACCCACGTCAATATGACACACCCTGTCAGCCGCAGTATGGCCAAGGTTTATGCTCAACACCTTGAAGCGGCGGGTTATCTGAAAAATACGGGCAACGCTCG
Organism: Neisseria sp. HMSC069H12; assembly: GCF_001812735.1. Lineage (NCBI taxonomy): Bacteria > Pseudomonadati > Pseudomonadota > Betaproteobacteria > Neisseriales > Neisseriaceae > Neisseria > Neisseria sp. HMSC069H12. Next base: position 119,408 of record NZ_KV810242.1, on the reverse strand, counting down.
GAAAAAATCGTTTGTCCTTTTGAAGAATACAGGGTCGAAAGCACCGCAGCTGCTGGCTGTCAGAGAGGTGTACGACCCAAATATAAACGAAATTGTATTAAGGGAGGTTCCTGATTATGAATAAAAAAGATTATATGAAAGAAGATTGGTACGCGGTTTTGAAGGAAGAGGTCGAGAAAGACGGACTGATGAAGACTGCGGCAAAACTCCGATACAGCGCGACAAGCATCAGTCTGATTTTGAACGGCAAATACAACGGCAAGCCAGACAAAGTTGCTGCGAAAGTGACGGATGTATTTCGCAAGGTGATGTGTCCATTTGAAGGTCGACGGATGGAACGAGCCGAATGTATTGAAATCTCTCTCTCCCCCGCTCCGACGCATAACCCTATCAAAATGCAGCACTGGCGGGCATGTCAAAAGTGTGAAATTAAACCATGCGAAAAACGTAAAAAGGCCGTCTGAAAACGTAATGCCTTGATACGGCTATATATTTTTTACCCTATGATTTTAATAAGTTATTGTTTTTAAAGGAAAACGCAAAATGCAAGTTTTAAAGAAAGTTGATTGGAAGATGTTTGTGGCGCGCTCTTTTGGGCGGTGGGTGCCGGTTGGTTTGACGGTGGGCGTGTGGTGTTTTGTGGGTGGAATGGCGTTGTATAGCTGTACCCAAGAACCCGAACCGGTTGCGAAAGAGCTGACGAAGGTCCAAGCGATGGAAAGACAGGCGGATTTGGAAGTTTTTAAAACGGAACGTGCCTACGAGGCAATGAGTGTGGAGCAGAAGATGGAAGGAGTGGTTTATGAATAAGTTCAGACGGCCAAAACGGCGACTGAACCGAGTCAAGAAATTGGCTTTGAAACGGGCAGTCGAGGAAATCCGCGCCAAGTACGGCGAACGGGCGATTACTAAGGGATGGCGCGAGCCGGAAGGGAGTGGGAAATGAGCTACCGACAACGCAATACGGACTGGCAGGCATGGGGACAACACCGCCGCCGCGCGCCGAAGTTTACGGTGAAGCGAAACCGCGAACAGGCAATCGCCGAATATCAGGCGCAGTTTGAAGATAAGGACGGCAAAGGTCGTCTGAAAGAAGAAAAGGAAATGAAAAATGGATAAGCAGGCAGTTTTGGAAAAAATCAAAAAATGTTTGGCTTTGAGTAAATCGGCAAATGAGCACGAGGCGGCGCAGGCAATGAAACAGGCGCAGACACTGATGAAAAAGTATGAAATTGACGCTGTTGATGTTGTCTTGTCGGAAGTCTCCGAGCGTGGCAGCGGTCGGAAGATGGCAGTTAAGCTGGCCGAATGGCAGTGGGCTGTCGCAAACATGATTTCCGAGGTGTTCGGGTGCAAATGTTATCAACAGGGAGATGCAATGGTTTTTTACGGTTTGGGTAACCGCGCCGAGATCGCTTCCTATGCTTTTGATGTGGTCTATCGACAGATTTCCGCCGCCCGCCGCGAATTTCTGAAAACCTGCCGAGCAAGAAAACCCTCAAACCGAACCTATCTTGCCGACCAGTTTTGTAACGGATGGATGATGGGGGCGTGGGGTGCCGTCAAAGAATTTGAGATGTCAGACGATGAAAAGGCGGTCATGGCTGACTATAAAAGAAAAAAACATCCACATATCGCCAAGGCGGTAGTTAGAGACGCCAAGTCGTCCAAACTGGACGGGAGTGCCGCGATGATTAAGGCAATAGTCAAGGGGCATACGGCAGGGAAAAAAGTGCAACTGCACCACGCGATGAACGGCACGGAAGGCGTTAAACAAATTGGAGAGCGGAAATGAACGAAAAAGACTTGGTCGAATGGATCGAAGACCGTGGCGAGCTGATGCTCATGAAGAAGGACGGCGAAGGCTTTGTGATTGCCGCGCGGTCGCCGGACGGGATGTGGAAGACTGCTGAAGCGGAAACTTTGGCGCGGGCGATAACTTTATGGGAGGAAGAGTGATGAAGATCACTAAACCAAATAAAGAAGACCTTGACGCAGCATGGGAAGCTGTTGTTTTGGATGCCTGCGGTATGTTTTTTGGGTTGGTTGTTGTCCTTGTAGCGTTTTTGGCGATTCTTGGGGTGGTTAAATGATTGAAATCAGAGGTAAAAACTTTGTTGCGTACAACGCAAGTGAAAGTGTTTTGGAAAGCATCATCAAGGATGTTTTCACTGGGTTGATGTTGAGTTTTTGTGTGTATATCAGCCATTGGTCAGCATCAGTGTTTTGGACATTTATCAGCGGTTTAATGTTTTTGTCTTATCTGGGCATTAAGTTGGGCAGATTGATGCGTGACAAGCAAACTAAGTTTGAAACTTGGTCAGAGTTTAAGGCATGGATCGACAAACAAGCTGAACTTGAAAATCACTTGGCAGGTAATGTTCAGATCGTAAAAGGCAATGGAAATGTACAGGCCGGTGGCGATGTTTGGAAGGATAAACAATGAACATCAAATGCCCGAACTGTGGTGCGGTGCATAGTCTGGACAGCTTAATCAATGACGCAGAGGCTTCTTCGGTGTTGAGGACTGTTTTGGAGATGGATGCTGAATTGGGCAAGGCGGCGATACGGTATATCGGTTTATTCCGCCCCGCCAAGTCCCAGCTCTCTTGGGCGCGTACGGCGAAGCTTTTGAACGAGTTGATGCCCATGATTAAAGCGCAGGAGGCAGTACGCGACGGGGTGTCCTACCCCGCTCCCGCCGAGGCTTGGCTGCACGGCTTTAACGAAACCGTCAACGCACGCGACCAAGGCCGTCTGAAACTGCCCTTAAAGTCGCATGGTTATTTGCTGGAGATTGTCAGCCAGTGGCAGGGTTCGGGGTTGCCATCTCCCCAACCCTCTCCCACGGGGAGAGGGGGCGAAGGCGGCGCACCGTCAAAACTGCGGCAGGGGGTGGCAGCCTTGGGAGAATGGGCAGGAGAAGATTGGGCAAAACGGGAAATCGCTTCAGGTTTTGCATTACTTGCCGCGCTCAATCTGCCCAACCGACCGGCAGCGCAGGATATGCCGGTAGTCGCGGAAATTTGGTATCGGAAACTGAAAGATAAAGGTGAGATTGTGTCGCCGGAGTATGACCCGATACGGCTTCAGACGGGGTTTAAGGTATTGCAGGCGGCGGAAACATGGCCGCACCCTGCCGAACTGCTCCGCAACCTGCCGCCACGGTTGATACCGAGGGCGATGCTGGCAAAGCCCGCGCCGGATAAGGAAAAAGGCCGTCAGAAAATGGCGGAAGTGAAAGATGTTTTAAACAAGAAAGGTCATTGAAATGGAAAATGTATATTTTACAAGTAATAACCGAATATCGGACTTAATCAGTCAACTAGAAAAGTTGAAGGCAGAGCACGGCGATTTGGTAATAACCCACAATTATTTACGAGGAGGAGTTAGAGATATTGATTTAACAGAGGTTAAGGTTGCCTATATCAGACCGAAGGAAAAACGCGAAAAAATACTGGCTTATCGTATTGGAATACACCAAGTCGGTGATTTAAAAGTTTTAAGAATTTTATAGTTTAAAAGGAAAACATCATGATTGAACCGCACGAGTACCGTCTATTGGACGAATATTTAGAGCAAGACTGGGATGCCTTTATCAGTTTTGCTGAAACTCAAGGATTTGAAGCAAGCGAAGTATATCAACTACTCAACAAACTGGAGGAAAAAGCAAATGGCTAAAACCCGAATCAAACAACCCGCTATTGAAGCGGCACAAGACAAAGCGGAAGTTACTGCATTTATCCGCCAAATCGGCGACTTGCAGCGCGAAGTAAAACGCCTGGAAACCGAAGCAGGAGACAAAAAAGCGGTCATCGAAGAAGAATATGCCGCCAAAGCCGCGCCGATGTGTGCCGAAATCATGAGCCTGACCGAACGTGTGGCCGCATACTGCGAGGCACATAAGGACGAGCTGACGGAAAACGGTAAAACCAAAACTGTGGACTTCACTACCGGCCTAATTAAATGGCGCATCCGTCCGCCATCCGTAAAGGTAACGGGCGTGGCCGCCGTCTTGGCGTGGCTCTCGGAAAAATCCGCCTTTGCCGAGTTTGTCCGCACTAAAAAGGAGATCGACAAAGATGCCATCCTGAATCAAAAAGAGCGTTTTTCAGACGGCCAAGTGCCGGGGATTAAGATTGTGTCGGGGCTTGAGGATTTTGTGATTGAGCCTACTGAGCAGGAGTTGGCGTAGAAGTATTTTAAAATCTTTAACAGGAGATTTAACAACAGTTATAACAACAGTTATAACAACAGTTATAACAAGCTGTTTAAATCTCCTGTTAAATTTTTACAATAATCTATATATGCCAATATTTTCCAAAATTTCTAATATAAAACACAATATGTTGTTTTTATAATTGTAAGGTAGTAAGTAAATCTAGTCCGTTAGAGTTCGCTAGCGTTCGCTTTATTTGAATGAATGTATTAGAATTAAAGCATTGCTAATTTAGTAATTAACAACCAATGTTAGGAGGGAGCACTATGAAAAAAACTTATTCTGAAGGATGGGATGTATAAAAGTGGAAATTGTTATTTTACTTTCTGGGCTAGGCACCTGTATTGCTACAGTTTACCTAGCCTTTTTTGCAAGTAAACAACTTGATGAACAACGTATTCATCATAAGCAGAAATCTACGGTCGAGCTTCTGATTTCAAATAACAATAACCCGTTTTATCGTGAGCAGCGCAAGTTGTTTGTTGATATGCGCCGAAATGGGAAAAGTTTTACTGCTCTTGCCTGTAAAATTAATGAATCCGGTGCTCACGAAGGAGAAAATGCTACTATTTTGGCTGTTTTGAATTCGATTGAGTTTATTTGTGTGGGCATCAAAGAAGATATTTTTGATGAGGCTGTTTACAAAAGGATGAGCCGTAGTAGCGTGATTAATGACTGGGATACTTTAAAGCCATATATAATGGAACTTAGACGCTTAAACGGGAACAATAAAAAGTTATTTTGTGAATTTGAATGGCTGGCGGAAAAATGGATAGAAGAGGATAAATAGGTTTTCGGTAAAAGGCCGTCTGAAACGTTTTCAGACGGCCTTTTTTGTGCCTATCAGTTTCGCAAAAAAACATCGAATTAATACTATATATTGTATTTTATTGGTATAATATTCGCTAATTTATACTATATGTTGTATTGGAGAAATGATGCGCCGGGCGTTGATTGCGAAAATTAAGATTGCTCAAAAGGAGCTAGGCTTGGATGACGGTACCTATCGCGCAGTGTTGGAGCGCGTAACGGGCAAGCGGTCGTGTACCGAGTGCAGTATCCCCGAGCTGGAACGCGTAGTAGAGGATTTGCGCCAACATGGGTTTGCGCCGAAGAAAACGGCAGGTCGACGGCCGAACCGCCGAAGCTCCGCTGACCCGATGATGCGCAAAATCGAAGCCCTGCTGCTGGATAACGGCTGGAGCTGGAATTATGCGCACGGTACGGCGAAAAAGATGTTTAAGGTTGACCGCGTCGAATGGTTGTCCGACAGCAATATGCACAAGTTGGTGGCGGCGTTGCAGATTGCGGCGAACCGTAAGAAAAAGGAGGCATAGGAATGAGTGTAAGTTGGGAAATGACAGAGCAGGATTTTGAGGATGTGAAACATCTTCTGCCTCAGAGCGTGGTGGCGATGATTACGGTCATCGGGCTGGAGGCGACATTTCACATGGTCAAGGTATGGGGCGGAACGAATTATCCGATATCCAACCGCCGCCGCAATACGCGCCAAAGCCGAATCTTACACGCACAACTGGTCGAGGACATCGGCGAAGATGCTGCGGGACGATTGGAGCGCGCTTATGCCGGTCAGCCTTTCTTGGCGATTCCGCGTTGCTGGGATGCAATGCGCGAACTTCGCAACCGATTTATCCGCCGCCAGTATGATGCGATGAGCGCGGAAGGTTTGAGCGATTTGGTTATTGTGCGCGAGCTGGTGTTGGCTCATCGGCTTTCTACGCGAAATATCCGTTACATTCTGAAAGAGGCCGACCGCGAGGCGGCGGCAAGAGCGCAGACGGATTTATTTGCAGCTTGATTGTGTTGTGTGTTTCTTGTGAGTGGACCTTTGCCCTGCTTTATGCGGGGCTTTTTTTGTTTGCGGGATAGTAAGTGCATTTGTGCCGACCGTCTTATGCCGTCTGAAAAGGTTAAATAAGGTTTTGAAAATAAATCGTGATTTAACTTTGGAGATGCTAATGGGCAAAACTGTAACTTTAACCGCAGGCCACAGCAATACAGACCCGGGCGCAGTCAACGGCAGCGACCGTGAGGCGGACTTGGCGCAGGATATGCGCAATATCGTGGCTTCTATTTTGCGCGATGACTACGGCTTGACCGTTAAAACCGACGGCACGGGCAAAGGCAATATGCCGTTGCGCGAGGCGGTTAAGCTGATACGCGGTTCGGATGTGGCGATTGAGTTTCACACTAATGCAGCCGTGAGTAAGGCGGCGACAGGCATCGAAGCCTTGTCCACGCCGAAAAACAAACGCTGGTGTCAGGTATTGAGCAAGGCTGTTGCGAAGGTAACCGGCTGGAAACTGCGCGGCGAAGACGGCTTTAAGCCCGACAATGCCGGCCAGCATTCCCGTCTGGCTTATGCGCAGGCCGGCGGCATTGTGTTTGAGCCTTTTTTCATCAGCAACGACACTGATTTGGCTTTATTTAAGGCTACTAAATGGGGCATCTGCCGCGCGATTGCGGACGCGATTGCGATGGAATTGGGAGCGGCGAAGGTATGAAAAAGTCTTTGATTGCTTTGGCTCTGTCTGTCTTGAAACCGCAGATGCCTGAATTTGAGATTAAGCCTGCCAGCATTGGCTATTTGAAACAACATCCGTCTATGCGCCTGGGCAAGTCGGGCGTGGCGGCTGCCAAACGTGCGGCGCGTAAACGCAAGGCGAGAAAGTAAGAAATATGATTGACGGTTGGGATGGTTATTAAGATGCGTATTTTTGACATTTTCAAAAACCCCGCGACAGGCGGCATTTCACACTCGAAGCTATGGGCAAACATCGCCTGTGCGGCGGGTACGTTCAAATTTGTTATGCTGCCTGACCCATCGGCGGAAATTTGGGCGGTGTACTTAGGCATTGTGGGCGGCTATGCGGTGGCGCGCTCGCTGGTCAGCGTGAAGCGACAGGAGGTAGAGAATGAATCCGAATCTCGTGAAACTGTTGGTGAATAACTGGCAGCCGATTGTCATCATCGCGCTTGTCGGTACGGGATTGGCTGTGTCGCACCATCAAGGCTACAAGTCGGCGTTTGCGAAGCAGCAAGCGGTCATCGACAAGATGGAAAAAGACAAAGCGCAAGCCCTGCTGTTGTCGGCTCAAAACTATGCGCGCGAGCTGGAAAATGCGCGCGCGGAAGCAAAACAATCTGAAGCCAAGGCGCACGCCGTCGGTGTGAAATTGGCACAAAAGCAGGCGGAAGTCAGTCGTCTGAAAACGGAAAATAAAAAGGAAATCGAAAATGTCCTTACTCAAGACCGTAAAAATGCAAGCGGTAATTGTATTGACGGCTTTGGCCATCACGGCCTGCAGCTCTACAAGCGCGCCCTTGGCTACGGAAATTAAGATTGTCGAAAAGGCGGTCATGCCGACACCGCCTGCCGCATTGATGGTTGCGCCGGTACGCCCGAATCCGCCGAAAGACGGCAAGACGACCACGCTGCTCGAACACGCCGCTGAGTTTGGCGGCTATGTTGCCGAACTGGAAAATCAAAATCAGGCTTGGCGCGACTGGGTCAACAGTCAAGCGGAAGTTGACAGTTCGGAGGGTGCGCGATGACGACTTATCGTGAGTTGGTACAACGTACGGTCGCCTGCCGCCATGCGGATTTAGAGCTGGGACTGAGCCGCGCACGCGAGCAAGAGCCGTTTGTCATCCATGTTTCCGACCTGTTGGATAAGGCCGGTATTGAGTACGCGGTACGCATGGATAAGGATTTTCAGACGACCTTTTGTGTGGAGTTTTCCGCGACCGCTCCTGCTGATGTGATTGGTATTTTGAGAAAGTATTATTCAGTCTTTTTTGACGGCCAAAAGGTCGAGGCAGCGAGTCGTCATCCCGAAGGCTACGCGGTCCGTATCGTATTTGGCGACGTGCCGGTTTAAAGGGGTTTTAAATGGACTTTGAATTTGGGTTTAAAACCCTGTGGCCGATTGCGACGGCGGCATTTTGGTTTTGGGTCAACGGCATTTCAGGCCGTCTGAAAGAGGCGGACAAGCGTATCGACGACCTTAAAGAGGAGCTGCACGCGGTCAAGCTCTCGTACCACACCAAGCAAGATGCCAAGGCAGACCGCGACAATATCGCGGCTTCTTTGGGACGCATCGAAAACAAGTTGGAAAAAGTAAACGAAAAACTGGACAGGAAAGCGGACAAATCATGAAAGACCCGATTTTGGAAGCCTTGGCGCGTATTGAAAACAAGACTGATCAGACTCTGAAAAATCAGAAGGAAATGCAGGCGGAAATTGCACAAATCCGCCAAGACACGAAACGCACGGCCATTACATTCGGCGCACTGGGCGGCGGCGTGATTACGGTCGGCTGGGAATTGCTTAAAGCGAAAATGGGACTGTAATTATGGCTCACCCGCAAGAAATCCGTGAAAAGTTACGCCGGCTCTATGTGAGCGGCGAGCAAACTTTGGAAACGGCGGCCTTGATGTGCGAAATCCCGCAGGCCACTGCGCGTGCGTGGAAACGTGCGGATAAGGAAAAAGGCGACGACTGGGATAAGATGCGCGCCGCCTACACTTTGGCCGGCGGCGGTATTGAGGACTTGAGCCGTGCGATGCTGGCCGGTTTTATGGTGCAGTACAACAGCACGATGACGATGCTGCAGGATTCGAGTACCGAAGATTTGCCGCCGTCCGACCGTGCGAAGCTGTTGGCCAGCCTGGCCGATGCGTTTACGAAAACCGTATCAGCCAATGCCCGTGTGATGCCGGAAACGTCAAAACTGGCGACGGCTTTGGAATTGATTGAGTTCTTGATGGCGTTTGTGCAAGAAAAACACCCCAAACATTTGCCTGCCTTTGTGGAGGTATTGGAGCCGTTTGGGGCGGAAGTGGAGAAGAAGTTTGGATAAGCAAAAACCTACCGTTGGAAGCCTTTTTGCAGGTATTGGCGGGTTTGATTTGGGATTTGAACAGGCTGGTTTTGATACTGCTTGGCAAGTGGAGATTAATCCTGTACTCCGTGCAGTTTTGGCCGACCGCTTCCCACACGCAAAACAGTTTGAGGATGTCAGAACGGTATTGTCAGAATTATGGCCGGTAGATGTGATTATTGGCGGATTCCCATGTCAGGATGTATCAATAGCCGGTAAGCGCAAAGGACTTGCCGGGGAAAGAACAGGTTTATTTTATGACGCAATGCGTATTGTCGACCAGCTTAAACCCCGCTGGATTGTCCTTGAAAACGTTACGGGTTTGCTCAATAGCAACAATGGCGAAGACTTTCAAACAGTCATCCAGTCCCTTGCCAAATGCGGGTATGTGGGATACTGGCGCGTGCTTAATGCAGCATATTTCGGAGTCCCCACGGCACGCCGTCGGGTTTTCTTGGTCGCTGGCTTGGGAGAGTACCCCCCCTATGAGTTTATGGCTGACGCCGGCTCAATTGGAGTCTTACCTCGCGCGGTTGAGACGTATGGGCTACAAAAGCCACATGGTACTTTGCTTAGAGGGATTTCCAAGGGAGCCATTGACCGCTCAGGCGCAAATATTCTCGTTACGCCCAACGGACGGGGTGCGATGGTTGAGCGGCAAAGAGCGTCTAACGATGATGGGCTTTGCCTCGGAATGGATGAGGCCAACATTGCGGAGGCTCAAGCTGCGGGAAACGCCGTCTGTCCGCCGGTCTCACGCTGGATTGCCGAAAAATTGATTAAGACTTTTTAAATGCATGAAAACAAAAGAATTCCTCAAATCCCTCGCCGAACTGGCCGCCAGCCTGCGCCAAGTCATCGAAGCGGAAGTGGACGGCTTTGATGCGTCGCCCAAGGCTATTGCTGCACGCCGTGCCAAGGTGTTTGACCCGGTAGGCGGTTACGAATATTTCGTAAATACCTACTTCCCCCATTATATCCGCTCGCCTGAGAAATCCGAACTGCATGCGTTTTTATTCAGCCGTCTGCCGGAGATTATCCGCTCCCCCAAAGGGGAAAATGAGGCGGTAGGTGCGCCGCGCGGCGAGGGTAAATCGACGCAGGTTACTCAGTTGTTTACGCTGTGGTGTATTGTGACCGGCCAAAAACATTATGCCGTTATTGTGATGGACAGTATCGACCAGGCATATCCGATGCTGGAGGCCATTAAGGCAGAACTTGAGTTTAATCCACGCTTGAAAACCGACTTTCCGGAAGTATGCGGGCAAGGCCGTGTATGGCAGGCCGGTACGATTGTGACGGCCAATGACGTTAAGGTGCAAGTGGCCGGTAGCGGTAAAAAGCTGCGCGGTTTGCGTCACGGCCCTTACCGTCCTGACTTAACTGTTTTGGACGATATTGAGAATGACGAGCAAGTCCGCAACCCGGAACAGCGCGACAAGCTCAATGCGTGGCTGACTAAAACGGTATTGCCTTTGGGCGGGGTCGGCCAGAAATACGATGTGATATATATCGGCACGATTTTGCATTACGACAGCGTACTTAACCGCACTTTGAATAACCCGTTTTGGCACGGTATTAAGTTTAAGGCGATGAAACGCTGGCCCGACCGCATGGATTTGTGGGACAGATGGGAGGAACTTTTCCGCAACGACGGCGAGACGGTGGCCGAGGCGTTTTATCTCGCCAACAAAGACGAGATGGAGCGCGGCGCACAAACAAGCTGGGCGGCTCGCGGCGTACTCGCGCTGATGAAAATCCGCGCCCGCGACGGCCATGCGACATTTGACAGTGAGTACCAAAACGACCCGGTCAGCGGCGAAGATGCGCCGTTTGCCGAAAACATCAAATACTGGTCGGAATTGCCGGACGATTTGGTGTACTACGGCGCGCTCGACCCGTCATTGGGTAAAGCGGGCGCGGGGCGTGACCCGTCGGCGATTTTGGTCGGCGGTTATCAGAAATCAACAGGCCGTCTGTTTGTAACCGTTGCCCAAGTCAAAAAACGCCTGCCCGATTTGATTATCGAGGACGTGATCCGCATCCAAAAAGAGGCGCGGGTCAAGCCGGTATTGTGGGTGGTTGAGACGGTGCAATTCCAAGAGTTTCTCAAGGACGAGCTGATTAAGCGTGGGGCGCGGTCGGGTGTGCATATCCCCGTGCGCGGTATCAAGCCGTCTTCGGACAAGATGTTGCGGATTGAGACCTTGCAGCCGCACATGGCAAACGGTTTGATTCTGCTCAACTCCGACCAAAAGACGCTGATTAGCCAGTTGCGTCACTTCCCGAAAGCCGACCACGACGACGGCCCCGATGCGCTTCATATGCTGTGGATGGCGGCAACGACGGGCAATGTGTCAAACAGAGCGCGAGCGATTGATTTGCCTGCGCCGATGTTGGAGATTTAAAAATGTGTGACGGAAGAGAACGTATAACTGCTCGTGAAAAAGAGCTGACAGAGGATGTTGAGTACCTCGAGCGTGGTTTGGATAAAGCGATTGCACATCTGCAAGAGGTTGTCTCCTGCTATAAGGCTGGGCGGCTATTAAATCTACATTTTATTGTCGCTGGAATTGAAGGTTTTTTGGTGGCTCGCGGCGAAGAGTATTGATTTTAAGGTCGTCTAAAAACGGTTTCAGACGACCTTTGGAGTAAGAAAATATGTTCGGATTGATTAAAAGCGCAACACGAAAAACAGCCATCAAGACATTGACGAGCGCGACTGAAGACGCGTTGGAAAGCCTGTTTTCTAATATGGAAGGCACGGACTCTCTACTATCTCGCCTCGGCGTGGACAGACAGCAGGCATTGGATGCGGTGGTAAGCGATGATGAGGTTGCCGCCTGTTTGGAGGATTTACACTCTGCTATGCAGAATAAATCTTGGCGCATTTATGGCGAGGACTTAAGCGACGAAGACAAAGACCGCTTGTGGAAAACGCTGAAACGCCACCTGCCCGCGCTTGCCGAAATCGTGTTGACGGCGCGTTTGGGCGGCTATGGTGTCGGTCGGTACGTTTATCAGCCCGAACCCGACGGCTTTTTGACGATTAAGCATATCAGCAACAAAAGCGGCGAATTGGCGAAATACGTTCCATACCGCGACGGCTCGCTGGTGTATCGCGGCAGCGGCGGTGAGGAAACCTGCAATACGGACGTTCTGTATCTCTTTATTACCCATCGTGCGACATCGACCAATCCTGCGGGCGAAATGGCGGCGGCGCGGCTGTATGCGCCGGTTGCATTGCGTAAAAAAGGCTTTGTTTATGCCGCACAATTTATTACGCGCTACGCCCAGCCTTATCTGATCGCTAAAATCCAAGCCAACAGCAACGACGACCACGACAGCTTCATGAGCCGATTTTACCGCTTTGTTTCCGGCGGCGCGTTGAGTATCGAACGCGAAGACGATGTGATGATGCTGCAAAACAGCGCGGATGGTCAGGCATTCCGCCGACTGGAAAACCTTGCCAATGCGCGTATCCAAAAAACGCTGTTAGGCAAAGTCAAAACCAGCGACCTTGAGACCGCCAGCCGCGCCAGTCAGGAAACCGAAGAAAACAACCGCGACGAGCGCATCGGCGCGTATCTCGCTCTGCTCTCCCGCGCTGCACAGCACTTTATCGACGCGCTTGTGATGGTCAACAACGCCTACGGTAAGCCGATTAATGCGCCCAAAGGCGTATGGTTTGAGTTTGAAGACGAAATCAAGGTTGATAAAACCCGAGCCGAACGCGACAAGATGTATATGGATACGGGGCAGCTCGTGTTGACCGAAACCTACTACCGCGACATCTTGGGCTTTGAGCCGGAACATTTCGAGCTGCGCGACCCGAAAGCGTTGTCTGAAAACCCTGCGTCCGCCAAATTCAGCCTGCGCCTGTCTGACGGCCTTGCCCATAATGCGCCTGATACGGTGGAGCAGGCAATCGCCCGACCGAAGATGGAAGCAGTGTTGGGTTTGTTGGAAGGTTGCAAAGACTACGCCGAATTTGAGGCAAAGCTGTCCAAACTTGATTTGAGCCAGGGCGATAATCTCTTGATCCAGCGTTTGGTTTCAGACGGCCTTTCGGCTTGGGCTGACGGAGCAGGCGATGGACGGGATTGAATACAACTTCGCCGGCTTAGTCGATAAAGCCGCTTTCGAGCATTTCAAGGCTAAGAAAATCCTGCCCGGATTCAGTCATTACGATGTTTGGCTATATCAACACAGCCTTGCCTTTACCGTCGCCAAGATGATGGACGCGGATATGCTCGCTGAAGTCAAAGATGCCATTGAATCCGCGCAGCAGAACGGCACGGCATTTGCCGATTTTAAAAAGCGTTTAAAACCGTATTTGATGGCGAAAGGCTGGTGGGGCGAGCAAGTGATGACCGACCCGCTGGACGGCGAGCCGAAATTGGTACAGCTCGGCAGTACACGTCGTCTGAAAACCATCTTCAACACCAATATGCAGACCGCCTTTGCGGCGGGGCAGTGGCAGCGGATTCAGGCAAACAAAAAAGCCCTGCCGTATTTGCGCTACAACCATTCCGCCGCAGGGCATCCGCGCGACAGCCATAAACGCTACTATGGCTTAGTCCTGCCGGTTGACCACGACATTTGGAAAGTCATCTTTCCGCCCAACGGCTACGGCTGCAAATGCTCGGTTTCCGCACTGACTCGTCGGCAGGCGGAGCGCGAGGGTATCAGCGGCGAGCCTGATGTGGATATGGTTGAGTTTACCAATCCGCGCACAGGCAAAACGGTATTGATACCCGACGACATCACGCCGAGCTTCGCGCACAACCACGGCGACCGATTGGGAGCGATGGACGCACTGTTTGGCGAGAAAAACGGCGAAGAGGCACTGGCCGCCATGATTGCCGAGCGCGAGGCGTGGCTGGACAAGCGGTACAGCGTGCCGTCTGACAAAGTGGCGGTGTTGGCTTTGCCGGACAAGGTGTCGGAAAAAGAAGTGCGCAGGCTGACAAAAGAGCAGTCTGCCAACAATACCAAAGACCACGAAGCGAGAGCTGCGGCAGCGTGGCAGGCTGAAACGGGCGACAGGCTGGAAGTGTTCGATTTGGCGGTAGAAAAAAGCAAAGGTCAAGCCGATTATCTGATTGTTTCAGACGACCTGCCCCGCGAGGAATGGGTAAAACTGGATTTTATGTTTACCGAAAATCCCGAACGTGCGGAATTGATGAACCGTTATTTTGCACACACAGCCGGGGCATGGAATACTAAGGTCGATAAGATTCAGGAACATTTTGATAAAGCCGATATTGTCCCGCTTGATTTACGCCATCTGAATGCGGCAAACCGGCATAAATTGTTGCAGTATGTGTTATCATTGCCGAAAGAACAGCGGGATAAAGTCCGCTTATTGGTAAAAATATCGGAGTAAGTCATGCCGTCTGAACTGTATGTCAGCCGCGAAGTAAAAGTATTTTTAGGCGGGAAAACCGCCCCGTCAGAATTGTTGGACTATCTGTACCCGCGTCTTGCTGAAATCGACAAGGAAGCAGCCGAGCAAATGCAGGGCGAATTTTCGGGCTGCGTATTTTCGATTGCGGATTTGTCCGCTGCGGCATTTGCCCGTGTGCGCGGATGGATACTTGAGGCAGCAGAAAAGTCCGAGTGGATTAAGCCGTACAAGTCCGATTTAAAAGCCGCGCTTGAAGCTGATCCAAGATTCAAATCTACATAACCCACAGGTCGTCTGAAACCGTTTCAGACGACCTTTTTCATAACCGCCCAAATTTCGCGTTTAAGCGCGTTTTATCGGTCAGGATAGGCAAACCCCCGTCAGAATCTTAAAAATCAATCTGGCGCGATTCTAAAGCGGTTTTAAAGTGGGTATTTTTATATTTTGCGCATAAGAATTTTCAAAGGCCGTCTGAAACCTGATATTCGGGTTTTAGGCGGCTTTTGCATTTGGATTGGGAAGTGAAATCCTGCCGTCCGTCTTTTTGAACTTGGCAAGGCAAAATGGAGCAATGGATACGAACAACACCCCCCTCAAAATCAAATTGTCCGCCGCGCTGCCGGTTGCCCTGGCGACCGGTGCCGACAAGGTGCGTACTTTTAAAGGCGTTGCCAATTCGGGCAAGCCCTTCGGCTACGGCGGTTATCAGACAGTCGTCGATTTGGCCCAGCTGTCGCACAAAGCGTCCGTCCCCGTCCTGTTGGAGCATTCCCCCGTCAAGATGGCGGGCGTGTGCAGCCTGTCGGTAACGGCGGACGGCCTGATTGCGGAAGGTAGTCTGTTGTCCAACGAGTTTGGCACGCAGATCGCCGAAGCAGCCGACCAAGGTTTTCCTTGGGAAATGTCGGTTTACGCGCAGGCGGAATCCTATGAGGAGCTGGCGGCGGGCGCAGTATTGTCCGTCAACGGCAACGAGGTAACCGGGCCGGCCGTCATCCTGCGCCGTTGTGCGATACGCGAGGTGTCGTTTACCGCCGTCGGTGTAGATGGCGAGACGGAGGCGGTGGTGTTGTCGGACGGCAGTCCCTTGCCGGATATTTTTAAACAACCTTTGGAGTTATCTATGACACCCGAAGAAAAGAAAGCGTTTGACGACCTGAAAGCGGAAGTCGATACGCTCAAGGCTGAAAAAGCCGAAGCCGAGAAAAAGCTGAAAGAAGCCGAAGCGGCTGCCAAGAAAAACCAAGTCAAGGCGAAATTGTCCGCCGCAGGTTTCAAAGAAACCGAAGACGGCAAGTTTGAAGGCTTGTCCAACGCAACCATGACCGTGCTTTTGTCTGCCGACATTGACGCGGCAGAAGCCATGATTGCCGATTTGAAGCCGAAAGCTGCTCCGTCTGTCGTACCGCCCGCGCTGTTGAGCGAAGGCGTAGGCAATGGCGAATCCGAACACACCGGCGAGGCGGAGGGCAAGTTCTCCATCGCCAGCCACAAAGGCTCATTGGGAGGCTATTATGTCTAAAGTGAAAACAGAAATCTTAGGCCCTGTTATTTCCGACTTTTTGAAATATGAGGCGACGCCGCAGACCCGTGTTGCCGTTACCGCCGATGCCGGCACAAAGGCCGGCAAGTTTGTCGAGTACCCGCTGCGCGGCAAAAAGCTGCTTGCGTTGACTGATGAAGCCGACGGCAAGGTCGTCGTACAGCCGATCAACTGCATCATCGACCTGTCAAAAGTTGCCGATGCGGACGTCAAAACAGCCACTACCGGCAAAACCTTGGACGCGCTGAAAAAAGAAGGCGACGCATACGGCATCGTTTACCAAGGCACGCCCATCGCCTGATTTTCAGACGACCTTTAAACCCGATTTAACAAGGACACATCATGCCTTTATCCGATAACAGCAAGTTTGGCGTGCAGGCTTTGACCACCGCCGTCAACAAAATCGACCCGGGCGCAAGCCAAATCCGCGAGCTGGGTATTTTCGAACCCGAATATTTGACCACCACTTATGCCGACATTGAGTTCCAAGACGGCAAAGTCCACTTGGTTGCCAGCAAAGAGCGCGGCACATCCGGTCAGGCGGTCGAAAGTCCGAAACGTACCGTGCGTACCGTCAAAGTGCCACACCTGCCGATTCATGATGTCATTCGTGCCGACGACGTGCAAAACCTTCGCGCTTTCGGTACGACCCAAGCTGCGACCGTCATGGACAAGGTCAATGAAAAGCTGGCCGGCGGCAAATCCGACCTTGAATACACCCGCGAGCATCTGATGCTCGGCGCATTACAAGGCAAGATTTTGGATGCAGACGGCAGCGTGCTTTTGGACGTCAACACAGAGTTCGGCGTGCAGCGTAAAACGCAAAACATCGAATTGTCGAAAGACGAGACCCAAGTCGGCTCGGTATTGGACAAGCTCTTGTCCGAGCAACGCCAAAAATTCAAAGGTGCGCAGGTACGCGGCTGGGTCGTGTATTGCGGCATGGATTTCCTGAATGCGCTCAAAGAGCATAAGTCCATCTTCGAAGTGTATAAACGCTACGACGAAGCACGCGCCTACCGCGAAGGCGATACGCTCAATCCGACCGAGTTTGTCCACAAGGGCATCCGCTTTATCGAGTATGCCAACCATTTCGGCAGCGACGCCGATATCGGTGCGGACAAAGCCATCCTGTTGCCGGTCGGCCGCAATCTCTACAAAGAGTATTTCGCCCCGGCGGACATGAACGCCACCGTCAACACCCGCGCCCTGCCGTATTACGCCAGCCGCGAAAAATTGCAACACGACAAAGGCTGGAGCCTGCACATGCAGTCCAACCCGCTGCCGATTGCGCTGCGCCCTGAGTTGTTGGCAACGCTGACCATGTCTTAAACGGATTTCAGACGGCCTTTAAGGCAGTTTTAAAGGTCGTCTGAAAACGGAGGACGGCATGATTACCATCCAAGACATGATTACCCGCTTCGGCGCACAGGAAATGGCGGAACGGTCGAATCATGAAAACTACGAAACCATAGACGAAGCGGTGATGGCAGCGGCAATAGCCGATGCGGAAGAAGAGGCGGCAAGCTACCTTCGGGCGGCGAAACTGTTTTTTACCAACGACACCGCGCCGCAGGTTTTGAAAATCAAAGTCTGCGACATCGCCCGCTACTATCTCTACGACGATGCGGTAACAGGTATTGTCGAAGAGCGTTATCAGTCGGCAATCGCCTGGCTGAAGATGGTCGTCAAAAATCCGAATATGCTGGACGAGAGCCGCGTGTCGGATGACCGCAGACCGTCAACGTGTGCCGTTTATGTCAATGCCGAACCCGATTTGCGGGAATGGCTGAAGGAGTAGGCAATGCGGATTACGGTATCACACGATTTATCTCGTATCGCCCAAAGCCTGAACCGCCTGTCTGGCAGGTTGAATGGCAGCCTTGAAGAGCCTTTGCGCGCTATCGGCGGCATCCTCGAATCTTCGACCCGCCGCCGTATCGCCGAAACCAAAACTGCGCCTGACGGCAAACGCTGGCAGGATGTCAGCCCCGCAACGGCGGCAGCCAAAAACGGCCGCGGCGGGATTTTGGTGGACTACGGCAACCTCTTGGCAAGCATTACGCACGAGGCATCGGCAAAAAGCGTGATTACCGGCTCAATCATGGGCTACTCGGTTTATGTGCAGGAAGGCACGAAAACCATGCCGGCGCGTCCGTTTTTAGGATTGTCTTCGCAAGATTATCAGGACATTGACGAATTGATGTCCGATTGGCTGGAAGGATTGATTGTCTGATATGGCTTTGAAACAGCATGAAAACTTATTGGCGGTCTATCCCGAAATCCTAGGTCGTCTGAAAACCGTCAAAGGTATTAAGGCGGTCAAGGAAATCGGCGAACTTGCCGAGCTGCTCGCTCAAGGCACAGCGAAGCGCAAAGCCGCCCCGCTGGACGGCGCAGTCTATGTCGTTTATGGCGGCTCGACCTTTGCCGACGAAGCGAAAAACGGCAAATTCCTCAAATCGACGCTGCACTTTACCTTTGTTCTCGCGCGAAGCTATACCGCCAACGGCAAATCCACGCTGTACGAAGTCGGCGAGACTCTGACGGCAATCCAGCGTGCGTTTTCAGGCTGGGACGCGGGCGACGAATATGCCGTTACCCCTTTCCGCCGCATCGCCTCGCCCTCCATCGAATACAACGACGGCTTTGCTTTTTACCCTATTTCATTCGCCTGCGACACCGTGCAGGCGGCAAACTAAAGGAGCTGCCACATGGCAAAACAAAACGACCACGGCTTAATCTTTGAGGGCAACGTCAAGGTACGCAACCTCAATCAAAAAGGCTCGGGCTTTATCGACATCGGCAACACCACCGCCCTGACCACGCAAACCAGCGTGGAAACCAAAGAGCGCGTGTCCAAGCAAAAAGGCACTTACGGCAGCGCACTCGACAGCCTGAAAACCGTCAAGCCTACCGAAATCGGCCTGAAGCTCGACACTTTCGACAAAGACAACCTTGCGCTTGCCCTGATGGGCGAAGCCGCCGTCATCGCGGCTACGGCGCAGACCGTTACGGGCGAGACCGTGACCATCGGCAAAAAAGGCATGGCGTACAAACTGGCAAACGGCAACATCGACCCGGCTACCGTCAAAGTCAAAAACAAGTCAAACGTCAATGTTGATGCCAAGCATTTGGACATCAATGCCACCTTGGGCATGATTACCATCCTGCCGGTCGCAGATACCGTCAACGACGGCGAAAACATCACCGTCGAATACAAAACCCGCGATTCTGGCGGCTACAAAGTCTCTGCTGCGACCTTGTCCCGATTGGATTTGGAAATCTACGTTGACGGCCGCAACCGCGTTACCGGCGAGACCGGCATCCTGCATATCCCCCATGCCGTACTGGCGGCGGACGGCAGTATCGACTGGTTCGGCGACGACTTCAACGAAGCCGAATTCAAAGGCACGGCGGTGTTGGCTTCGGGCGAGACCTCGACCTATTCCTTCACGTCGTATAACAACTAAGATTCGGTAATAAATAAAGGCCGTCTGAAACTGGCTTCTGCGTCTAGGCGCAGCGGCGGCAGGTTTCAGACGGCCTTTTTTAAAGTGGTTTTAAAACAGGATTAAATCATGGCGAATATTCAGGCAGGTTTAGAGATTAAAGCGGGCGTGTCCGGTGTTGAAAACATCGACGCGCTGGCGCAGTCCATCGAGGCGGCGGGCATTGACACAGGCAAACTGACGGAAGAAGCGAAAGAGCTGGGCGCGACGCTGTCGAAAGCGCAAGCACAACAGGCGGCGATTGCGGAATATAAGGCGTTGTCGGCGGAATTGGATAATACAGCTAAAGAAATGCGCGCCTTGGACGAGCTGACCGCAACGCTCGAGAAATCCATGCGCGGCGGCGGTACGCAGCAACAGCAGGCCGATTTGGCGAAACTGCGTGCCGAATCCGAACGCCTGGTAAAAAGCGAAACCGAGCTGACGGGCAAGCTGTATGCCGCCCGCGATGCGATGTCGGTATCGGGCGTGTCTGTCAAAAATCTTGCCGCCGAAGAGGCGCGCCTGTCGTCCGAATCTGCCGCCGCAACAGCGCAGCTAGACCGCCTGACCGCCGAAGCACAAACCCTAAAAGCCATTGCTGATGCAAAAATCCAGCTCGGCATCGATACCGACGATAAGGCACGGCAGGAAATCCAAAAGACCAAAGACGCCTACGAATTGCTTAAAAACAGCGGCACACTCTCGCATGAAGAATTAGCCCGGGCGGCGCAGTTGCAGGAAGGCAAGGTGCGCGAACTTGAAGCCAGTCTGAAAGGTGTGAAGCCGTCTATTTCCGAAATTGCCTCTGAAGTTCAAGGTTTGGTCGGTAAGGCAGGCGGCTTGGCGTTTGCTGCCAAAGAGGCGATGAAGTTTGAAACCGCGATGGCGGGTGTGAAGAAAGTTGCCGAAGGCACCGACGAGCAGTACGCCAAACTTTCAGACGAACTGAAAAAAATGAGTGCGGAATTGGGCATTTCCGCCGCTGAAATGGCGGATCTTGCCGCTGCTGGCGGACAGCTCGGCATCCCAATTGAGAAGTTGTCGGAATTTACCGCCATCGCGTCCAAGATGTCGGTTGCCTTCGGCATGACCGCTGAAGAGGCAGGCAATGCCGCCGCGACGATTGCCAACGTGTTCCAACTTCCAATCGGCGAAGTGGAAAAGCTCGGCGATGCCATCAACGTTTTGGGCAACAATACCGCCGCACGAGAAAAAGACATTGTCGCCGCAATGGCGCGTATCGGCGGTACAGCGAAACAGTTCGGCTTGGTTGCCGACGAAGCCGCCGCGCTTGCCGACGCATTTATCGCATTGGGCAAACCGCCCGAAGTGGCTGCGACCGCCATCAATGCCATGCTGCAAAAACTGCAAACCGCGCAAAGCCAGGGCAAAGACTTTCAGGCGGCCTTGGAAGGTATCGGTACGTCTGCTGATGAGATGGCGGCCAATATCGCCGCCAATCCGCAGCAGGCTTTGACGGACTTCTTGCACAAACTCGAAGGCTTGGATAAACAAAGCCGCGCCCTGACGCTCTCGCAACTCTTCGGTACGGAATATAGCGACGACATCGCGCTTTTGGTCGGCTCGTTGGGCGAATATGAAAAGGCTTTGGGCTTGGTCGCCGACAAGGGACAAGTCGTCGGCGCGATGCAGAAAGAAGTCGCCAATGCCATGTCCACCAGCGAGGCGCAGATTGCCAAAGCCAAGCAGGAAATCATCAACGTTGCTATCGAGGTCGGCGAAAAGTTGCTGCCTTTAGTGTCTCTATTGGCGAGTACGACCGGCAGTGTGGCAAGTGCAATCGGAGCGATTACCGAAGAGTTTCCGGTTTTGACGCAACTTGCCGCGCTGTTTGCAGCAGGCGCAGTTGCCGTCAAGGCTTATGAGGCGGCTGTCCGCCTGACTGGTGGTGCGGTATCGGCATCATTTGCGACCCAGCGTGTCGGAATTGAAGCAACCAAAGCATCCATACTGTCGACCACTGTCGCAGCACGAGAGCTGGGCATCGCGCTCAAATCCGCTGCTGCCGGTAACGGTTTCGGTAATGGCGCGGCGGCTGCAGGAGCGTTGGCTCAAAATCTCAAGACCGCGGCATCCAATGCCGGATTACTGTTTGCGGCTTTTGAGGTCGGCCGTGGAGTGGGCGGCTGGCTGCGCGAAAACACGGATTTAGCAAAAATTTTCGGCGATAACCTCGCCCGTATTCCTGCCATTTTGGATAGCCTGTTTACTACCGGCAGTCTCGACAAGTATCACGAGTTTTTCAAAACCGAAGCCCAAATTAAGCGCGAGTTGGAGATAGCGGATAAAAAAGCCCAGGAAGCCGCCGAAAAAGCCGCCGTCGCCAAGAAAAAAGCTGCCGAAGAAGAGGCAGCCGCCGTCAAGGCCCTACAAGCCGAATATCGTGCGTCTGCAACAGAGTTGTCAGCGTTGGAACACAGTATGGCCGCCTTGCGTGCCGACGGTCGCGAAACCAGCGACTTTTACAGCGAACTGGCAATCAAGTTGGAAAACGTGCGTACCAAAACCGCCGAACTGAAAGCCGAACTTGATAAGAAAAACGTCAAAATCAGCGCAGATACAGGCGAGCTTGCCGCAGCACAAAAAGCCCTTGAGGCTTTGGGTTTGACGGCGGAAGAGGTAACCACCGGCATAAGCAAAAAGGCGGCGGAAGGTATTGCCAATTTTTCGCGTGTTGCCTCCCAGTTTGGTAATGATGCCGAGCAGATGGGCCGGGTGTTTCAGGCTGCGCTCAAGCAGATGGACAGCAAAGAATCAACCGATGCTCTTTTGGCTGAATTGGAAAAGGTAGGTAAACAATCCGGGCTGACGGCCGAAGAAATTAAGAAAATCGGAGATACGGCAAGAGAGTCGACGGACAAGGTTGCCGATGCCTTCGCCAAAATCGGTGTAGACAGCAAAGCCGTGATGACGGGCATCAGCAGCGACGCGCGGCAGGCATTCGCTGATTTTCAGACAGCCTCGACAGAAGCGGCGGCCGCCGGTCAAAAAGATGCCAAGCTGATACAGGCAGCCTTTGAGGCAATGATGGGGAAACTTAAAAGCAAGGAGGAATTTGCCGAGTTTCAACACCAGCTCAAAGCCAGCGGCGACGCGGCACTGTTGACGCAGGAGCAGCTTGCCCGTTTGGGCGATGCGGCTTCGGGCGGTGCTGAAAAAGCCAAAGCCGCCTATCAAGGGTTAAACGATACTGCCCTCAAAACGGGCGAAGCCGCGAAAGCCGCGCATGACAAAGGCTCGCAAGCGGCGGAAAACCATGCCCAATCGGTCAGAAAAGTGGCGACAGCCAACAAAGAGGCGGCAGCGGAGGCAGACAATGCAGCCAAAGCGGCGGCAAATGCATCTAAATCGTTTAGTGATTACGGCTACCGTCTGACGCAAACGGCTGGGTTTTATAAGCTCAATAATGAGCAATTAAATCTCATGAATCAGCAGTTCTCTGGTATTAAGCTGGGCATGGAGGCCACATTCCGCGCTGCTCAGATGAAAGAGTACACGCAACAGATTTACAACGCGAATACCGCGATGCAAAGGCTGACCAATGCTTCTGCTCAAGGCGCAGTGACACAGGATATCTTGAACGATGCGGCCAGCGCGGCATCTCGTGCTGCCAATAAATTGGGGAATACTGAGCTGACAAAATTCCGCAATGCGATATCCGATGCCCAACGCCGGCTGAATGCCCTGCGTCAAGAAGCACATGATGCAACCCGCGCGCTTGAGGCTGAACTTGCCGAGCTTAATGGTAATACGGAAGCGATTTATTCTTTGCAGCAAGAAAGAAAAATTCGCGAACTGCAGCAAAAACTGGACAATGCCAACCGCCTCAAGCAAACCGACGTTGCACGCGAATATCAGCGTCAAATCGACTTGCAACAACAGATTTACAGCAGGCAGCGCAGCAAGCGCGCCGAATCTGCCGCGCAAGAGCAAGTCCGCAACCAAGGTTCGTATGGTAACAGTAATGCCGCCCAGCGGTTGCAACAAGTCGGCAATATGCAGATTAACATTGACCCGGAAAAGCTCAACCAAATTTTGGCGCAGCGCGACCAGGCAGTTGCCGAGAAAGCTGTTAACGGTTTTATTAATAGTTTACAAGCTTCATTAAAGCGCACGACATAATTCAGACGGCCTGCAAACATCTGACTGCAACCATGCCAAGCCCCGATTTTCGGGGCTTTTGTTTTAATAGGGTTTTGAGAAAAATATGCAAAGGCCGTCTGAAATGGCAAATCAAGAATGGACGTTGAAACGAAAAGACAATGGCGTGGCCGTACATCTGCCGCAGGATATGCGCTGGGAAGATGAATTTAGTTGGAACAAGGTGGCGCAGGCCGCGCCGCAGCGCACTCTGTCGGGCGGATTGGTGATCCAGCAAGGCATCAAGGCAAACGGCCGCCCGATTACGTTGTCGGGCGATTGGGTATGGCTGGACTTGGGGTCTTTGCGCACTTTACGAGACTGGACGGACGTCCCCGAATTGGAAATGACGCTGACGCATTATGACGGACGAGAGTTTAATGTCGTTTGGCGCACGCATGACGCGGCTTTGGGCAGCGTCGAGCCGGTGCGTTATTCAACACCGGAGGCGGACAGCGAACGATACACCGCCAAGCTCTGCCTGATGACGTTTTAAGGTCGTCTGAAAACAGGTTTAAACAGGATTTAAAAAGGTTTCAAAAATGGAAAAAACAACGCGCCTGACGCAGCAGGATTTGCAGATTTACCCAAGCCAGCGCATGACCGATACGCCTGACGGCGGCGGTTTGATGGTCGGTCAGCCGCTGACCGGCGAGGATAACGAGATTTTCCCACCTATTTCCGACGTTGACCGCACGATGGGCAGCCTGGATGCGCGTCTGCTATACCCTGCCGTCTTGCGCAACGATTCCGAGCCGCTTTACGGCGGTCATTTCGTCATTACCGAGCCGCCGACCTCTGAAAACGTGTCTTTTTTGGCGTTTAAAGCGCGCAACTACGGCGAGAGCCGCGCGGATATTATGCCGCGTATTGAAGCGTATTCGGTGCCGACAGTGGAAAGCCGTATGACGTTATTGGGCCGCCATTTGGCTGGCGTGCGCCTTGTGCAGGCATATCAGCGCGAAGAAGCTCCGTTGCCGAAGGTTGGCGAGCGTTATTGCCTGCAGTATGAAGAAAAAACCAAAGATGTGACGCGCCGTATCACGGAGTATTTCCGCATTATCAACATCGAAGACGAAGTGCGCATTTTTGAGATTCCGAAATCAAACGGTGAGGTCGAGGAAGTGCCGCGCCGTGTAGTCAAAATGGAAATCAGCAATCCGTTAACCCGAGATTTTGACGGTGTCGATTATCCGGTCAAGGGTTATGCCGAGTCTAAAGTTAAGATTTTGGAAACCCAAGTTGCAGATTCCGCGGCTTACTATGGCGTAAAACCTGTATCAGACGGCCTTTCGGCAGGAGATGCCGCGCTGACGGTGTCAAGCATTTACGAAAAGCTTGTACCGACCTCGACAGTCGAGACTCCTTATGCGGATGAATACCCGGTTCCCGGGGAAGCATGGGTCGCCGCTGCGCCGGAAAAACAGCTTTTTGCAGGGCGTGTCGATAGTGGAACCTTAACTTTGCCTTCGGCTGTTTTACCCGGCAGTATCAAGGTTGGGAACTACACAGACAATGGCTTCGGTCAACTTAAAAGCGGCGACAATGTTGTCAATGCTGATTACGCCAATGGGCGTTTGAGTGGTTTGCCGTCAGGTTATTACACGGTAACTGCGGTTCCGGGTTCTAAAACATCATCTGCTCGATATGCTTTTGCGGTAGAAATCAAAGAAACTAACCACGGGACATCATACGCACCGCTGTTACGCCCGATCCCCTTGGCAGGAAGTTTGAGGGTATCGTTTATGGCTTTGGGCGTTTGGTATCTGCTCTCAGATTCGGGCGACGGTATATTGCGTGATGCGGCCGGGAAAGCTGTCGGCACAGTATCATCGGCGACGGGGTCGGTTGTGCTCAATTTACCTGTTCTGCCCGATATCGGTAGTAGGTTGGTATTTCAATGGGGTGCTGCTTCGGGTTTTGTGGCGTTTGACGGGGGCGCACTTGGTGGCGGCAATACCCCCAAACGTGCAGAGGGACAGTGTATCTATTCGTTGGGGCACGCTGTCAAGCCAGGGTCTCTGGTGCTGACTTGGCAAGATAAGGGCTCAAAAACAGCAAGAGACGACGGCAAAGGCAAATTGACTGGAGACGCTTCGGGCGATGTCAATTATTTGACCGGGGAGATAAAAATGCCCACATACATCAATTCAAATAACGTCAATTATGTCTGCACCGAGCCTGAGCGTATCCATGCGGTCATGGATAATGGCTTCTCAGTAATCGAGAGTGAGCATGAATGGGTGTTGAATTTCGGCGACAAGGTGCCTGATCTCCAGGCGATTTTAATTACGGCAGCAGGTCGTGTCGATGATGCGAAAGATTATTCTGTTTCAAACGGCTATGCCATTGATGCATTGAGGTAATGATGGGATTTTTTAAGAAGATGTTTGGCCGCAAACGTCGGGGTGACAGTGCAGTCAGCGTAGATAAAACAGCCGGTATCAATTTGACAGGAAGCGTATTACGCGTGCCGAAATCGGCATTTAATGTAACAGTTACGCCGTGGGGGCTGAAGGCCGAAACTGCGTTGGGGGCGACATGGCAGCACCAATATGGGCTTCAGACGACGGTAACCAAGAATTTAAAGCTTAAAGAATGGGTGGTTGATTATATCCTTGCTAATTCGGACCGCGGCCTTCGCCAGGGCAGTTTGAACGGCGGCCTGTCGTTCAACGTATTGCGCGATTTCGACCAAGGCAGTATTTGTGTATTTAATACCTGGTCATTTCATGACGGCAAGACAGTGTTTTTTGAACGAGGCGGCACGCTTTATAAAAACTGGGATGCAGAGCGCGGTATCGGCGAGGCGGTCGGAACATTGTCTGAAGAAGGCGAAGTATCTATCACGGACCGCAGTATCGGGTTTATCAACCTAAAAATAAACTCCGGGATTGTCCGTAAACCTCAAGTCAAGACATTCGGCTATGCAGGCCGCACACCTGCCGCGCCGGTCAAGCCTGAAAGCTTTACCGTTTACGCGGGCAATGGCGAAATTGTCGGCAGAAGCAACGCCGCCGGGGAAATTACCGGCGGCATTACGGGCAAAATCGACTACGAGACAGGCTTTTACGAAATCAAGCGCGATGAGGGTTTCTACCCCGAAGATTTACGCTACAACGCCGTGACACAAGACAACCTGCCTTTGGATTCGTCGATTATCGGCATTGATGCCGTGCGCCTGCCTGCCGACGGACGCGTCCCCGTGTTTAGAAAAGGCGATATGGTCGTGATTTCAAACCGGCTCAAGCAGGATTTGGGCAGCGCGTTTACCGCCGCCCAGAAAATCACGCTCAACCGACAAAACATCGACCGCCTCTGTTTGGTCGATGCCAAAGGCAAGCACGTCCTCGCCGAAAAATACACGGCAGACCTCAAGGCGGGCAGCATTACTTTTGCCGAGCCATTGGACTTGTCGCAATATACCCTGCCGCTGACCGCTGTTTGTGCGTGGGAAGAAGAAAACCGTGTGACCGGCGTCGATATTTCAGGCCGTCTGAAACTCCAGTTTGCGATTGGGCGCAACTATCCGAAGGAGCATACATTTGTGTCCTCCGCCCTGATCGGCGGCGATTTGCTGGTGCGCGCTACCGAGCCGTTTTCGCAACAGGCATGGGACAATGTGTGGAGTGACGCGCAACGCGGGGAGCCTATTTTGGCGCGTGCCAATGTCAAAGACTACCCGATTAAGTTGGCCAGTAATGGCGCGATTACTGAGCGCTGGCTGATTAAATTCATTACTCCAACCCAATTTGAGCTTTACGGCGAACGGCTGGGCTTGGTCGCAAAAAGCGATACCTTGACCGATCTTGCGCCGACCAATCCTGCAACCGGCAAGCCGTATTTCACGTTCAAGGCGGCGGCATTCGGCGGCGGCTGGTCGGCTCAAAACTGCATCCGTTTCAACACCTACGGCACGCCGTTGCCCGTATGGATTTTGCGCAGTGTTCAGCCTTCGCCGGACAAGCAAAACGGCCGCGATGGTTTTACCGCGTGTTTGCGCGGTAATACGGTCGCTGAGTAACTGGTGGAGCGGCAAAGGTCGTCTGAAGCTTGAAATCATGGTTTCAGACGACCTTTTATTGCCGTTTGTTTATTTTTAATGCCGTTTAATTTAGAATATCAACGTCATTAACCAATAAGACAAAAGGGAAACTATGAATATTATTACTATTATTGTTATCGCAACCAGTATTTGGGTATTGATTGATGCCCAAACGATAGGCATTAAAAAGGGGCAGATTCAAGGGATGGGCAATATGGGACCGATTAGCTGGTTTCTTGCCTGCTTGCTGATTTGGATTGTGGCCTTCCCGTTTTATTTAGCTAAACGCGGTGAGTTTAAGCGGATTAATCGCAAATAATATACTCGACTGCAACCATGCCAAGCCCCGATTTTCGGGGCTTTTGTTTTAATGGGGTTTTAAAAACCAAATTAAAAAGAAAGGCCGTCTGAAATGTTTGATACGCAACGTGTGCCGGTAAAGGTTTACCGCTGGGATGACGAGGGTGCGCCGCGGGTTGAAACGGCGGCAGGCAGCATTAAAACGATTTTAAAAGCCTGCTTGGTTACCGGTTACGGCGAAGGTGATAAACGCAAGGACGGGCTGGGATGGGAAATGGCGTTTGAAAAGACGCAAGAAGCCTGTTTCCGCAGCACGCACCCGAAGGCGACAAAGTGGTGGCTGGGGGTGGATGATACGAAGTATCTTGCAGGTGGCGACAGAAATAATCGTTATACCGATGTCTGCGGGATTTTAGAGCCGACATCTGCTACAGCGGGCAAGGCTGTTCAGTATGTTTGGCGTAATTCGAACAGGGTTCGGTTTGCTAGCGCCGGTTATTACGACGATAGTTTCAGATTGAGATGGGTTTTAATAGGTCATGCACGTGCCTTTGCCCTTGTTTTGCTGAGTCAGGGCGATTCGTTCGGCAGCCCTGTACTCTATTTTGGAGAGTTTCCAAGCCTGGCGGTGGCGGATGAACATCAAAACCTATTGGGGCTAGGGGCGGATGGAGATAGAGGATTTATTAATCTTAATAGCAGCACCAACGGATTTCATTGCGCGGCCATGCGCGATTACAAAGGTGATGCGCCAAATGGATTTTATGCCGGTTCTAATGTGGTTCAATCCGCTGCCAGTTACCCAAGTCCTATCAGTGGCGGCTTTACGGCTTCCGATCTGTATCTTTTTGAGGCGATTGATGACAGTAGATATGCGATTCGCGGCTTAGTTCCGGGTTTGATGCGTACAAACGAAGCGATGCCGAGTAACGCAATTATTCCGCAGGGTACGGTTTACGATAATTTAGACAATTCCGGCGACAAATGGATGTATGTCAAAGTTTTTGGTAATCATTCCGGCCTGCTGATCAACCTCACAGCCTGGGAGCTGTAAGCCATGCCGAATTATGTTTTCCGCAGCCGTCTTGCCGTTAAGCGCGGCAAGTTGCGCGGCAAAATCGTCAACCGGATTGCGCGAAGCCGTGCTGTCAATTCGCCGCACTGGAAATACGGTGGCCACGGCTATATTGCCGGCGAAGGTACGGGCATTGTTACGGTGGGTGGTCAGCCGGCTTCGCGCCGTATTTATCTGTTTGTCCGGCCTAATATGTACTGCATCGCCGATACTTGGAGCGAGGAAGACGGCAGCTACCGCTTCGATCGGCTCAAAGAGGACGAGGAGTATTTGATGGTGGCGACGGATTATAAAAAGCAATACGAGCCTGTCTCCTATGATTTTATCAAGCCCTTTGTCGATACTGACGGCGGATAAGGTCGTCTGAAATGTCTGACGATAAATCCAAAACCTATGCCGATTCGGCGCGTATCCCTTTGCCTTTCGGCTTGGCGATTGGCTCCCGTCCGTCGTCCAGGCTCTTGCCGTTGGCGTTCAGACGGCCTTCACGCCATGTTGAGGATGGCGGCGAGATTGTCCCTGATACGCCGCCTAAGCCTAATCCGTACCGCCCTCCGGATGGTTATGCGATTGTTTCGGGGGCGTGGGGCTTTGTGCAGCAGGCGGTGTCAACGCAGGCGGCGTGCGCGGCCGGTCGTTATGATTTGGGCGGCATGGCTGCCCAAGTGTCGGGGATAACGGCGGAGGCTGTCGGGGAGGCGGTTTGTTTTCAGACGGCCTTTTCGGATATGCCTGAATTGGAAAGCTGCCTGCGTGAAACAGTCGGCTTGTCTGACGGGGTTGCCGGGTGTATGCAGGCGGTGCAGGTCGGAATGGATGGACTGGACGGCTGTCTGCATGATGCTTTCCCCGATGATTTGTTCTTAAGCGGCTGTAATGCGGACGGCTCGTCGGCAGGTCTTGGCGAGGCTTTGGCGGCGTGTTCGGAGAGTGTGTTTTCCGATGACGCGCCGGTTGGCGATTGTTTGGTATCGGAGGTGCGCGAGGCGGCGGTATTGGCGCGATGTGCGCATCCGCAAAGCCTTCCTGCTTTGGCTGTACCTTGCGAGTATTATGAGATTCCGGTTGAGCCGGAGCCTGTGCCTGAAACTTATGTTTGCGGTATCCGCCCGCCTTCAAACCGTCTGCACCTGCGGTTCTACCGCAAAAAGATTGCACACGATGCACGCCATATTCCGCTGCCGTTTGCTTGTTTTGATACGGTAAGCACTCCTGTTTTAGACGGATATATCATGCAAAATATTATTAAGGCTACGGTTGACGGCCAGCCGATCGGGCTGTTTTCTGCTTCCTTTACGACGGACACTGCCGGTTATTGCTGGCAAGGCAGTTTGACGGTTTCGCCCGATGATTTCGCCAAGATTAATCCTGATGCCCGCCCGAAAGGCCGGGAAGCCGAAATCGAGGTGCAAATTAATGCGGATACTTTTGTCATCATCGCGGAAGATTACAGCGACAACCGCCGCTTCGGACAAAAGAGCTATACGGTAACCGGCCGCAGTGTTACCGCCCGTTTGGGCGCGGACTATGCGCCTAAAGGCCGTGGTACATACCGCAATCCGATTTATGCGCAACAAATCGCAACGGAGGTTTTACGCCCGACAGGTGTGGATTTGGACGGCTGGACGATGGTTGATTGGTTGATTCCGGGAGACGTGTATTCGTTGACCGATAAAACGCCGATTGCTGTTTTGCAAGAGCTGGCTCAAGCCGCCGGTGGATTTGTGGAGAGCGACCGCGCCCGACCTGTTGTCCGCTTTAAGCCTAAGTGGAAAAAGGCTGCTTGGGAGGTTTCCGATGCGCCTGCCGATGTCAGTGTCCCTGTCAGCGTGATTTTCGGCATCAGCGGTCAGCGCAATGTATCGGAGCGTGCCAACGGGGTTTATGTTTGGCCAAGCCATAACAAGGGCAAGGGCGCGGATGTGTACCGCAACGGCAGCAACCGTGAGCCGCGTGCCTCCGCACTGACCAATGCGCTTTATACCGACCAGCCGGTCTTGCTCGCCGCCGGTATTGCCGCTTTAAGCGAGACCGGCGTTCATAAGCGCGAAACGGTGTCTTTGCCGGTATCGGATAAGTACGCCATCCCTATGGCGAATTTAGGCGAGATTTGGCAAATCAATGAGCCTTCGGGGAGCTGGCAAGGCGCGGTGGTTGGTGTGTCGGTTGAGGTTAAAATCGAAAACGACACGCCTGTCGTTACTCAAAATGTAACGATAGACCGCTATTTTGACGAGTGATTAAAGCTGGTTTAAAGATGCTTTAAAGGCCGTCTGAAAGCCATGTTCAGACGGCCTTTTATCTTTTTGTTGAGGATAACAAAATGACTAATCTGTATCAAAACCTGACGGCACTGCTCAACCGCGAACAGCGCGGCATCGCCAAAATAACGGGCGATTTGGGCGGCGGCTCATGGGCAGCACAAACGCAAAGCGGCGGCAATCTTGTTTTAAGCGGACAAGCCGCTTTAAATCAGCGCGTTTTTTATGATGTCTTGAGCAACCGTATCCTTGGGCAGGCTCCCGATACTACTGTTTTAGAGCTGGGCGTATAAGATAAGTGCAGTACAGCCAGGCGTTGCTTTCGTATAACGTCTTAAAATAATTATTATTATTTTAAGGAGGCTTTATGCGAACTGAAGTGTTGGGCGTCAGTATTGGCGACATTTTAAAATTTGAAGCCACTGCCTTGACGCGTGTGAAGGTAAAAGTGTCTGAGGGTACGCGTGCCGGTGATTGGGTTAAGTTCTCTTTGCGTGACAATAAATTAGTCGCGTTAACCGATGAGCAGGACGGCTACGCTTTGGTACAGCCACACAACTGTATTATTGACCTGCGTTATTGCGCCAAACCTGAAAATATTTCTGATACCTTGCAGCAAGGCGACCAATTCGGCATTCAATATATTGGCGCACCGGTCGAGCATGAGCGTCATACCGTTATGCCGTCCGGCCCTGTTGTTCCTCCGAAAGAGGCGGAACGCCCGGTAGCTCCTCCTTCTCCCCCTTCCGCATTGAAACGTAGCCTCAATTTCTTCGGCGACTCCACCAATGAGCGTATCGGTGATCAGGCTGTGAGTGTTGCCGCTGCCGAAAATCTGCCGGTTGTAAACAACGCAAAGGGCGGCAGCCTGGCTGCGTATGCCTTGATGTCGATGGACGGCAGTCCGGTGGAAGTTACTTTTAAAGTTGATACTATTCCGGCAAAAGCGAATGGCGTGATGGTTGATGGCGAGTTGGTTTACGGCGAAGGCGTTACGCCTTTCAGTATGCACTCTACCGTCGTTATTATTGGCGATGACATCGAAGCGGTCATGGAAGGCCAAACCGCCAATATTAAAGTTATTCCGCGCGATAGCCAGGCTCATAGCGTTGTTCCGGGTAAAAAATATACTGTACGGCTGAAAAACAGCGGCGGTGTCGATGGTATTTGTGTGTTGGCAACGGCCAAGAATGATATTAACGGCGCAAATCTCGGCAACTGGCAGACGGTCTTAGAGCGAATCAAAAGCTATGTTGAAAAATGTATTCAACAAGTCCAGCCGAAAGAATCGCCGCGTTATATTGTCCTGACTGTATGGGCTGATAATAAGCCGGGTTGGGCCAAAGAGAATCACCCATACCGACATCAGCTCAAGGATCAATTTAATAATTGGCTCAAGCTTAAATATAGCAATAATGTCTTTGATATTGAACAATATATTTTATCTGAACAGATTTGGACAGATAGCGGCCTCACGCCGAACGAGGCGGATAAAAAAGCGCAAACAGATGGCGTAATGCCGTTGTCCCTCTCGCAGGACGGCGGTGCTCATCTGCTTCCGGCGGTTGAGGCTAAAGTCGCCGAACGTATCATCGCAAAAGCCAAAGAGTTGAGCTATTTGTAGGCAAATATAAATAAAAGGCCGTCTGAATAAGGCGGCCTTGGGGAGGATTTTAAATAGTAAGTGGGACGGCGACGTAACAGTGCAGCAACACTGTTACGCCAGCCAAGCAGAGCATACCTGCATTGACTTCTAAGACCGCCTTAGTCTCTAGAGACCGAGGCATTCTATCTGATACAGGAGTGGATGCAAATGCAAATCTATCGTGAATTACGCTGTAAGTTTTGTGGGAAATTGCTGGCAAAAGGCAGCGGTTGTGTACAAATAAAGTGCGCTCGTTGTAAAAATATCAATTCTTTCAGCTAATTAATAAATCAAAAGAATGCCTTTGAGCGTCATATTAAATCTGATTTAGAGCATCGCGAATGCCATAATTTAGGAGTATATATGATGCAAAAAATGCAACAGACATTACCTATTATCCCCTGGATGGGTGGCAAACGTCGTTTGGCAAAACATCTTTTACCCATGTTCCCCGAGCATTCTTGTTATGTTGAGTTGTTTTCCGGGGGCGCAGCATTGTTCTTTATGCGCCCGATTCCTGCAAAAGTAGAGGTACTCAACGATATCAACGGACAGCTCATCAATCTCTATCGTGTGGTACAACACCATTTCGACGAGTTCGTCCGTCAGTTCGAGTGGACGCTTACCAGCCGCGAAACATTCTCCTGCCTGCAAAACACGCCGCCCGAATGCATGACAGATATTCAACGTGCCGCTCGCTTCTTCTACCTTCAGCACAACGCCTTCGGCGGTAAAACCGTCCACCAGCATTTCGGGACAGCCACCACGTCAAAAGCGTGGGATGCGTCTCAGATTGAGGTTAAATTAAAGGCTGCTAAAGACCGTTTAAAAGGTGTTTATATAGAGAATGAATCGTGGGATCGTTGCTTTAAGCGATATGACCGTGAACACACCTTCTTCTACGCAGACCCACCATATTGGCAGACCGCAGGCTATGACCAATCATTTGGCTGGGATCAGTATGAATTACTGGCCAAGGTAATGGCAGAGAGTAAGGGTAAGGTCATGTTATCCATTAATGACCACCCTGATATCAGGGAATTGTTTAAAGATTTCCGTATTACTCAACTTGAATTGGCTTATACAATCGGAAGGAATAAAACTGGCAAAGCCAGTGGAGAGTTGGTTGTATGTAATTGGTAAAATAAAAAGCGACGGTATCGTCGCTTTTGTTTTCATTTCTGAATTGCAATTTATTTGGCACAGCCGATATTTTTAAAAGTGTCAAAATTTCCGCGAAACTATGACAAATCCGCCGCGACCTTACAACTGCGCCCGCCATGCCTGTACATAATGGCATGAGTAAGGCAACGGGGGCGTAGGTTAGCTCCAAAATAAAGGCTATGGCGGTCAGGGGCATTTTGAGGGAAATACCGAGGAAAACGGCGGCGCCGACAATGGCCGCGCTTTCAGAGGACATTTCAGGAAAAACACTGTTCCACGCGGTGGCAGCGGCAAAGGCGATGGTACTGCCGAGCATCATGGACGGGGTAATCAGACCGCCGTATGCGCCGACGGCAAGCGCCATTAAGACGACCAACCATTTGACGGCGGTCAGCTCAAGGCTGTGTTGCCAGTCGGTTATGCCGCCAAAGGTCAGTTGGTTGCCTGCTTTGCCATTGCCCAAAATTTCGGGAAACCAAATGGAAATTACGCCGATGAGTGCAAACATACAGACGGCCAAGGGAATGATTTTGACATTGTCGCGTTTAATGAGGGGGAACTTTTGGGCGGTACGCTGGAAAAAGACGGCGGTTGCGCCCAGTATCGGGCCGATGATGGCGGAAAACCAAAGTAATGAGGTGTTGATGGAAAGGTTGGTCGGATGATATTGCTGCACGTCGCCCAAACCGATGCGCGCGACGGCGGTGGCGATGACTGAAGTCAGCAATGCGGCGGCGACGGCTTGCTGCGTCCACAAGCCCAGCATGACTTCGAGGATGAAAAGTGTGGACGCGAGCGGTACGTTATACACGGCCGCCAGACCTGCACCCGAGGCGCAAGCAATGACCAGCCTTGCGTCGTCTTCGCTCAACCCGAAACGGTTGACACCGACTGAAGCGAAAGCGGCGGTCATTTCGCGCGGCGCAACTTCGCGGCCGAGCGGCGAGCCAAGCCCGACAGTAATGATTTGCAACAGGGCATGGCTGACGGTTTCAAAAAACGGAAAACCGGCAAGTGGATTTTTAACCACGGCTTTAATGCCCGGTTGCGGCCTGCCGTAGCGTTTGAGCAACCACCACCCCAAACCAACCACCGCGCCGCAAAAGGTCATCACGCCGATACGCCGCGCAGGACTTGCCTGCGATACGCCCTCCCGGAAAGAAACGTATAGGCCGTCTGAACCGTAACCATAAGCAAGATGTTGAATCGTATGCATGATTTCGGTTAATACAATGCCGACCATGCCGCCGATAATGCCGGTAATGATGAGGGCGGCCCAAAGTTTATGCGTTTCTTTCACGGGATTTGGCTTGAGGTAGTAATGGTTTGATAAAAGCGTTTTAAGGGAACTATTATCCGCCTAAGGGATAGTTTTTGGGGGCGACGTGGGTTTCGCCGTTATAAGGGAAAATATATTTCTGATTTTTATAATTTTTCTTTCCTGATACGCCGCTGAGTTTTGCAGCCAACGCCCATACGCCGGATACGGCAGGACGGCTTTTGTCAAAAGCGATTTTGGCTTCCAGGCTGGTATACCTGTCTTTGCAGTTTCGTTTTTCGCGCCCTTTATATTCATCGCAATTGCCGTAATATGCGCCGTTATCGTTACCGTTGATAATTAAGCTTTTACGGACACGGTTGCTATTATCGGTAAACAGGAAATTTTCTCCGGTTGTCGTTTCACCCTGACCTGTATAACCTGATTCGACAGTGTAGCCCCAGTTTTGCTCACCCATCTGGACAAACCGCCAATCCTTATTCTCCGGCACATCCCCCCATGCGCCAATTTCATCGCTTCCATGTTGTTTGATTGCCCACTTTCCGTCTGCTTTTTCCAAAACAAACAATTCCGCCTGACCCGAAGAAGCATGGGCATTCTGTTTGACTTTGAGCTTCATATCATAGGCAAAACCAGTGTACAACACATAGCGCGTAGGCGTGCCGTTGCGCATTACGGTATGATCGGCAACGGGTTTCATGCAATACATAATATTGTCAGATGCTGTCTCACTGTCTTTCGGCGGCTTGGCGAGCTGGCATTTGTGCGCGGCAAGCGGTCGGTTGTAATACTTGGCAATGACGGCCTGTACGGCGGCTTTGTCGTTATCGGGTGCAGCCGACGCCAAGACAGGACAGGCAAGCAAAAGCAGGGAGATGATGCGTTTCATAGAAATTTTCCCAAAATGTCTTATTGAAAAAAGATACTGCTTACTTCAGGCCGTCTGAAACTGTTTTCAGACGGCCTTTTTGTGTTTGCTGCTGACACGCGCCAACATACCGGCGACAAAAGTGGACGCAATAACGACGGTAATGCCCATCGCAGACATCGCACTTAAATGTTCACCCAAAATTAACACCGCCATGATAACGCCGATGACTGGCTCAAGCGAAATCAGCAGACCGGAGACGTTGGCAGGGACTGTGTTCATGCCTTTGTTCCACAACAGATAGGCAAGCCAGCTGCAACCGATCCCCATATACAAAATCGACAGCGTACCGCCCCATGACCAGTTGATTTGATAGCTGTCTGCCAACACCAGCGAAAACGGCAGGCACAACACCGCCGCCACGGCCATGGAAGCTGCGGTAAATGCGGGCGCACCGATACGGGCAATCATCTGCTGGCTCGGACGTATCACGCCTGCAAAACCCAATCCCGCAAGCAAAATCAACAGACAGCCGAACCAGTCAATCGTACCGCCCTCTTCTGCACCGCCCATTACCATCATGCCCACGCCTGCAAACGCCACCGCGCCGCAAATCCAGTGGTAAAGTTTGGCTTTGTCGTTGAAGAAGAAATGACCAACAAAGACCACCAGCAAAGGCTCCAACCCCACCATGGTAATCGCGCTGGCAGCGGATGTATATTTCAAACCGATAAACTGGAGCATCAAAACGACAACGTAGTTTACAAAGGAAATCCACAACAACGGCTTCCACTCGCTCCGCGGAATCCTACCCAAATGACGGCGGCACGACGGCAGCACCATCAACGCGGCAATCAACAGCCGCGCCTCAACCATCAGCGTCGGGTCGAGCATCTCGTAGGAATACTTGGCAGCGATAAACGAGCTGCCCCAGATTAACAATGCGAGTATTTGGTAAAGCATGGTTCAACTCATGGTAAAAAAATTAATCGTTTCTTCTCTGGTTTTCAGACGGCCTGAAGCCTTTTCAAGCTGTTTTTATTTTGATTGTGTCAGCAAATCCAAAAATATCTAACTAATGGATAAATGACATGGCCGGTTCTTTCATTATAGGCAGGCAGAAATGTCCGTCCTATCCTCACTATTACAACAAACCATGCTGCTGCAGCTTTTTGCGCAAGGTATTGCGGTTTAACCCCAAAATAACCGCCGCTTTAGATTGGTTGCCGCCGCATTGTTCCATCACGCAAATCAGCATCGGTTTTTCGACTTGGTGCAACACCATATCGTACACGCCGCAAGGTTCCGTACCATCCAAGTCTTTGAAGTATTGTCGTAAGTTTTGTTCAATACATTGCGCAATGTCAGTAGTCGTTTGATTCATCGTGATGTCTTTCTTTGGATTTGTTTTTAAATGATAAGGCCGTCTGAAACTCTTTAGCCTTCCCGATAGTGGCATACCCAACGGTCGGTTTTCTCTAAAAGCGTCTCAAGATAGGCGGCAAGGGTGTCGTATTGTGCCGCGGCGCTATCCAAGCGGTTGATTTCCCCGCATGTTTGTTCGCCGTCGGGCATTTCATCGATATACCAGCCGATGTGTTTGCGAGCGATGCGCACGCCGGCAATTTCGCCATAAAATTCATGCATGGCGCGGATGTGGTTCAAAATGGTGGCGTTGCATTCTGCCAAGCTCAAGGCCGGCGGCAAAACGCCGTGTTCGGCGTAATGTTTTAAATCACGGAAAAGCCACGGCCTGCCTTGTGCGCCGCGCCCTATCATGATGCCGTCGGCGGCGGTTTGCTTGAGGACGGAGGCGGCTTTTTGCGGCGAAGTGATATCGCCATTGACCCAAACGGGGATGCTCAGACGGCCTTTGGTTTCGGCAATCAGTTCGTAACGCGCTTCGCCTTTGTACATCTGCGTACGGGTGCGGCCGTGGATGGCAAGGGCTACGATGCCTGATTCTTCGGCAATTTTGGCGATGGTCGGCAAGTTTTGATGTTCGTCGTGCCAGCCCAAACGGGTTTTGAGGGTAACGGGTACGTCCACCGCGTTGACAACGGCTTCCAAGATTTCGCCAACCAAAGGCTCGTTTTGCATCAACGCGCTACCTGCCTGCACATTACAGACTTTTTTGGCCGGGCAGCCCATGTTTATATCAATGACCTGCGCACCTAAGCTGACGTTGTAACGCGTAGCTTCCGCCATCTGCTGCGGATCGCTGCCGGCAATCTGCACGGCCACAACTCCGCCCTCGCCTTCAAAATCGCTGCGGCGCAAGGTCTTTTTGGTATGTCTCAGCGTCGGATCGCTGGTCAGCATTTCGCATACCGCCCACCCTGCGCCAAACTCGCGGCAAATCCGGCGGAACGGTTTGTCCGTAATGCCTGCCATGGGGGCAAGTGCGATAGGGTTGTCAATGAAATAGCCGCCGATGTGCATGATGTGTGCGCCAAATTGAAAGGGCTGAAATTGTACAATTTTTAAGCAACTTTTCCAATCGTATTTACATGTTGCACAATGAAAAAGGCCGTCTGGAACTGAGTTTCAGACGGCCTTTTTCAGCCAAAACATTTAAATAAACAGCATGACAACCATCTGCACTGCATCCTGAATCATGGCGATAATCGGCCAAATCAGTTTGGCCAGCAGACCGGTAAACAACAGAATCAGGATAATCCATGTGCCGTATGGCTCGATTTTGCGGAACTGCATGGACTGTTTGGCATTAAGGAAGGTATCGATAAAAATACCGCCGTCCCAAGGCAAAATCGGAATCAGGCTGAACGCGACCCAAATCGAGTTCACCATCACGCCGTAACCAGCCATCTGCACCAATGGCGCTTGATAAGACTCAGGCACATACGCGGAAAATACGACGACAAAGCCCCAGAAGAATGCCAAAATCAGATTGGCAATCGGACCTGAAATCGACACCCAACGCCACGCACGGCGCGGATCGCGGAAATTGCGCGAATCGATGGGCATAGGACGCGCCCAGCCGAACAGAAAACTGCCTATCATCAGACACACCAGCGGCACGACAATCGTACCGACAGGGTCGATGTGCGGCAGCGGATTGAGCGTCAAACGCCCAAGCTGCTCGCCGGTATGGTCGCCCCAATACCGCGCCGTATAACCGCGTGCCACTTCGCGCACGGTAATGGCCAACAACACGGGCAATACTGCCAGCAGAAATACGCCTAAATCAAAATTTGCAAACATGGTTTTCCTTATCAAACATGCCGTCTGAAAACAGAAAATATCCTTTCAGACGGCCTGAGGCTTTAATCGTCTTCTTTTTTATTCGAACTGAAAAACTCTTTCAGCTCTTTCCAAGTAATGCCCTTACCTTGCGGATTCAATTTGAAGACTGGTTTGCCGTAATTGCTGTACACACTGTCGCCGATAATATTAATGGCCTTATGTGTGCCGTTGATTTGCATATACATGCGGGAAGCCAACATGCGGCCTTTGCGGTCGAGATAATAGTCGACAACAAGATTGTTACCGAATATCCTCTGGAAGCTAAGTGGCTGGTTATCACTTATGTTGACAGACATACTGAAAAATTCCCGCGCATTTTTATAATCTTCTTCTGTTGACCCTGGTTGAGGCGTTTTCTGTAATTTCGACAATTCTTCATCAAAAGCCTTAGCCATTGCCTTCATTACGACAGAATCATACTCCGGTTTCATGACATGACGTACACGATAGCGTGCATGGTTTGCCTTACCAAAGGCATCCATTTCTTTAAATACATATGCATCGGCAGGCATAGCCTTATTGGCACTCAAAAAAGCACGTACTCCCGCCTCTGCAATATGATCAAAAGACATGTGTTTCGAATCACCGATTTCTTTCAAACTCACTTTTAAAGGTTCTTTAATCAAACGTTTGCCGATTTTCTCATCAGTGTACACATTAACAATGGCAGACACGCTGGCAGGCAGATCAACATAAATTTCCCATTTTTCCGCATCTAACTTCATAGGAAGTTTGATACTAAGTTTTTCATTGTGGTTGTTGATGACCAATTCAGGAATCATCTCAAATTGACGCGTTGACAAATCAACTGCCGACTCATAATTCAGATGAACCCCTTCCATATAACTGGATATGGCAGGATATTTATCCAGATAATCAACGGCAACTTGTGCGATATTGCCATCCGGCAAGGCATCAAGCATTGCATTGCGGAACTCAGCCTCTTCTCGTTCAGAAAACTCCTGCTTCAAAGCAGCGTCGTCTTCTTGAGCAACCTTCATAGAGGATGCCGCCTCCCCCTCTTTGGCTTTGGCATCCTTTGCTTTCGCTTCGGCTTTCTTTTCCACCTTTTCATCTACCAATACAGCTTCAGCCAATGGGCTGATATATATTCGAGAGCTGCCTGTGATGTTAAAGCTGCGGTCTTCTTTTAAAATACGGTCATTGGAAATCGACATGACCTCGTGTGCGGTTTTGTGATCTAAATTACTGCACGCGCTCAAACCAAATACCGCAGCAATGGCCAAACCAATTATCTTATTCATTTTGCCCAACCTTTTTGATTAAATGATTCCGTTAGTACAATTTAACACAAGGCAACGATTCCATAAAGGCTTCAAACGGCATGATTCATTGCTGCTCGCTATCATACCTAATTCAATCGCCCTATCTATTTCAAGCCCAAAGGCCGTCTGAAACTTCAAATCCAGTTTCAGACGGCCTTTGATTTCCTATTTAAAATGCCTTAGCTGTTTTACAGGCTGTAATACATTTCAAATTCCAGCGGATGAGGTGCCATACGGATACGGCGGACATCTTCTTCTTTGAAGGCGATGTAGCTGTCGATCCAGTCTTTGCTGAACACACCGCCGCGCAGGAGGAATTCGTGGTCGGCTTTGAGGGCGGCCAGTGCTTCTTCCAAAGAGGCGCAGACGGTCGGCACCAATGCATCTTCTTCCGGTGGTAGGTCGTACAGGTTTTTATCGGCAGGGTCGCCCGGATGGATTTTGTTTTGAATACCGTCCAAACCGGCCATCAACAAGGCGGCAAATGCCAAGTATGGGTTGGCGGTCGGATCAGGGAAACGCGCTTCGATGCGGCGTGCTTTGCTGCTGTTCACAGACGGAATGCGGATGGAAGCGGAACGGTTTTTGGCGGAGTATGCCAGCTTGGTCGGCGCTTCAAAGTGCGGCACGAGGCGTTTGTAGGAGTTGGTGGATGGATTGGTAATCGCGTTCAGGGCTTTGGCGTGTTTGATGATGCCGCCGATGTAATAAAGGGCGGTATCGGACAAACCGGCATAGCCGTCGCCTGAGAACAGGTTTTGACCGTCTTTCCAAATGGATTGGTGAACGTGCATACCGCTGCCGTTGTCGCCCATAATCGGTTTAGGCATGAAGGTGGCGGTTTTGCCGAAGTTGTGGGCAACGTTTTGAATCACGTATTTCATGTCTTGGGTTTGGTCGGCGCGTTTAACCAAGGTGGCGAAACGGGTACCGATTTCCATTTGGCTGCCGGTACCGACTTCGGCGTGATGGACTTCCACTTCGATGCCGAGTTCTTCCAAAACATTGACCATGGCAGAACGCAGGTCTTGGCCGCAGTCAATCGGCGCAACAGGTGCGTAACCGCCTTTGACGGTCGGACGGTGGCCGGTGTTTTGACCGTCCATGTGCAGGCCGCTTGACCATGCGCCGCTTTCGGAAGTGATTTCGTAACGGGTTTTGTGCATATCGGTTTCAAATTCTACGCCGTCAAAAACGAAGAATTCAGGCTCAGGGCCGAAATAGGCGGTGTCACCGATACCGGAAGATTTCAAATAGGCTTCGGCGCGGCGTGCGATAGAGCGCGGGTCGCGGTCGTAACCTTGACCGTCGGCGGGGTCGATGACGTCGCAGGTGAAGACGACGGTGGTGTCGTCGAAGAAGGGGTCGATGAAGGCAGTCGCGGGGTCGGGGCGCAACTGCATGTCGGATGCCTGAATGCCTTTCCAGCCGCCGATGGACGAGCCGTCAAACGCCTGACCGTTTTCAAACCACTCTTCAGGGTCGTCGAGGACGATGCGGGCGGGGATAGTGAAGTGGTGCTGCTTGCCTTTGGTATCGGTAAAGCGCAAATCTACGAAGCGGGCTTCGCTTTCTTCAATCAGTTTTACAGCGTCTTTGATGGACATCTTCATCTCCTGAGGGAATAGGTTTAAGTTGTTATTCTACCACGGTAAGGCCGTCTGAAATACATCAGGGCACCCGTTTTTACGCAATGAAATATAGTTTCAGACTGTTTAATTGTCAACAATTTTACATTACGCTTTCTTAACATAAAGACCGCTATAATAAGCACTCTTTTCTTTTGTTTTCTCAGACCGTTTTATGAACAACACCTCGCGTTACGCCGTTTTCGGCAATCCCGTTGCACACAGTAAATCGCCGCAAATCCATCAGCAGTTTGCGCTGCAGGAAGGCGCGGCCATCGAATATGGGCGCATTTGTGCCGACATCGGCGGTTTTGCCGAGGCTGTTGCGGCGTTTCGTGCCGAGGGCGGGCAAGGTGCGAATGTAACTGTTCCGTTCAAGCAGGAAGCTTTTGCGCTGGCGGATGAGCATTCCGAACGCGCTTTGGCTGCCGGCGCGGTTAATACGCTGGTGTGGTTGGAAGACGGCAGGATACGCGGCGACAACACCGACGGTATCGGTTTGGCCAACGACATCACGCAGGTCAAAAACATTGCCATCGAAGACAAAACCATTTTGCTTTTGGGCGCGGGCGGCGCGGTGCGCGGCGTGATTCCGGTATTGAAAGAACACCGTCCTGCCCGTATCGTCATTGCCAACCGTACCCACGCAAAAGCCGAGGAATTGGCGCAGCTTTTCGATATTGAAGCCGTCCCGATGGCGGATTTGAACGGCGGTTTTGATATCATCATCAACGGCACGTCCGGCGGCTTGAGCGGTCAGCTTCCTGCCGTCAATCCTGAAATTTTCCGCGGCTGCCGCCTTGCCTACGATATGGTTTACGGCGACGCGGCGCAGGCGTTTTTGAACTTTGCCCGAAGCAACGGCGCGGCCGAAGTTTCAGACGGCCTGGGCATGCTGATCGGTCAGGCTGCCGCTTCTTACCATATTTGGCGCGGATTTACGCCTGATATCCGCCCTGTTATCGAATACATGAAAGCCCTGTAACCATGTTCCGCATCATCAAATGGCTGATTGCCCTGCCCATCGGCATCTTCATTTTCTTCAACGCTTATGTGTACGGCAACATCATTACCTACCGCGCCGTCGCGCCCAGCAAAACCGCCTTCATGTCCATGCGCATGAGCCAGTTTGCAAGCGAAGGGCGCGATGTCGAGCTGGACTACCGCTGGGTGCCTTACGACCAAATCTCCGTCAACCTCAAAAAAGCCCTGATTGCTTCCGAAGATGCTAATTTTGCCGAACAC
Organism: Neisseria sp. HMSC069H12; assembly: GCF_001812735.1. Taxonomy (NCBI): domain Bacteria; kingdom Pseudomonadati; phylum Pseudomonadota; class Betaproteobacteria; order Neisseriales; family Neisseriaceae; genus Neisseria; species Neisseria sp. HMSC069H12. Next base: position 75,614 of record NZ_KV810242.1, on the reverse strand, counting down.
AGCGGCTTTGACTGGAACGGCATCAAATACGCCATGAAACGCAATAAGCAAAGCGGCGAAGTCAAAGCCGGCGGTTCGACCATCAGCCAGCAGCTGGCGAAAAACCTGTTTCTCAACGAAAGCCGCAGCTACATCCGCAAAGGCGAAGAAGCGGCGATTACGGCGATGATGGAAGCCGTTACCGACAAAGACCGCATTTTTGAGCTGTATTTAAACTCAATCGAATGGCACTACGGCGTATTCGGCGCGGAAGCGGCGTCCCAGTATTTCTACAAGAAACCTGCCTCCGCCCTCACCCGCCAACAAGCCGCCAAACTCACGGCGCGCGTTCCGGCTCCGCTGTTTTACGCAGACCATCCTAAGAGCAAACGGATGCACAACAAAACCAATATCATCCTGCGCCGCATGGGTTCGGCAGAATTGCCCGAAAGCGATATGGATTAATTCAAAAGGCCGTCTGAACATTTCAGACGGCCTTTGTTTTTAGGCTTTCTCTTCCGGCTCCGGTACGTCAAACACTTGGCGCAGATAAGCGAGGAAGGTGTTGTTGGTGGTCATGGTTTTGCCCGGGGAGTCGGAGAGTTTGGCAACGGATTGGCCGTTGCACTCGACGAGCTTCAAGACAATGTTCAAAGGCGTATGTCCCAAGTCGTTGGTCAGGTTGGTACCGATACCGAAACTGGTTTTGAAACGGTCTTTGAAGTATTGGTGCAACGCCCATGAACGCTCAATATCGAGGCCGTCTGAAAAAGTCAGCATTTTGGTGCGGCTGTCGATTTTGAGTTTTTTGTAATGCTCGTAGGCTTTGTCGCCCCAGACATAAGGATCGCCGCTGTCGTGGCGCAGGCCGTCGAAGAGTTTAGCGAAGTACAGGTCGAAGTCGCGCAAGAAGGCATCCATGCCGACCACGTCGGTTAAGGCGATACCGAGGTCGCCGCGGTATTCGTGTACCCAACTTTCCAGCGCGGCTTTTTGGAAATTACGCAAACGTACGTCCAAGGCTTGAAAGGCTTGGAGGAACTCGTGCGCCATGGTGCCGATAGGTGTAATGCCGAGTTTTTTGGCCAGATAAACGTTGCTGGTACCGCGCACGATATCGGGAGCTGCATCCAGCAAGGTACGGATAACGTGTTCCTGCCATGCAAGGGTGTAGCGGCGGCGCGTGCCGAAATCGGAAATCAGGAACGGCGGATCATTCGGATTTTGTGTAGCCGCGATTTCTTTCAGCTGTTGCGCTTTGGCCTGCAAACGGCGCTCGCCTTCTTCGATGACGGCAGGCGTTTCCAAGCGGCGGAAATAGAGTTCATTGACGATGGCAAGAATGAAAATCTCGAAGAACATCGCCTGTATCATCGGGCCTTCGATGCGGATGTTCAGACGGCCTTGATCGTCAGGGCTGACTTGGACGAAGCGGCGTTGGAGTTGGAAAAGTTCGAGATAATCGACAAAGTCGCTTTTGATAAAGCGCAGGCTGCGCAGATAGTCGAGTTCGTCATGGGTAAAGCGCAGCTGGCACAGGGCGTCGAGTTCGCGTTCCAAGTCTTCTTGAATATCGGCCAGCGGATACACCATCTCTTTGTTGCGGCAGCGGAATTCGTAGAGGCTGTGGGTTTGCGGGAATTGGTGTAACACGACTTGCAGCATGGTGAATTTGTACAGGTCGGTATCAAGCAGGGATTGGATAATGGGCTGATAAGCAGACATAAGTTTTCTCTGAGTAAACGTGGGCGTGATGAGGGTATCGATTTTAATAGGAAAGGCCGTCTGAAAGAAACCTTATTCAGACGGCCTTTATCTTATTTAATCCAACTGCGCTACGGAAACCGGCAAAGAACGGATGGTAGACAACATCGTGCTGGCATCTTTTTGCTGTTTGCGGAATGCGGCCATATTGGTCGGGGTCAATTTCGGCGTCGGCAGGGCGACGGTAGTCGGGTTGACAGGCTGACCGTTGACGCGTGCTTCGTAGTGCAGGTGCGGACCGGTCGAACGGCCGGTTGTACCGACAAAACCAATCACTTCGCCGGCGCGGACTCTGCCGTCGGCAGGGCTGAACGCGCTCATGTGGCCGTACAGGGTCTCCACACCGTTGGCATGTCGAATCATCACGGTATTGCCGTAGCCGCCTTTCCAACCTTTGAAAATCACTTCACCGTCGGCAGCAGCCTTAATCGGGGTGCCGGTCGGCGCGGCATAGTCGATACCGGTGTGCATACGGACGGTATGCAGGACCGGGTGGACACGGTAGCCGAACGGGGAAGAAATGCGCGTGTATGCAACAGGCTCGGTATTAAAGCCTGCTTTTTGTTGTAGGGACTTACCGTTTTGGTCGTAGTAGCTACCGCTTTCTTCGTCGCCTTTGCCTTGGCTGTAATAATAGGCTTGGTAGGTTTTGCCGTCTTTAACCACTTCAGCCGCCAAAATATCGCCGACCGCCATTTGCTGGCCGCGGAAATACATGCTGTTGTACAAAAGACGCACGGTATCGCCTTCGCCCAAGTCGCTCATATTGAACGAATCGGCAAAGATTTCTTTGAGCTGGATATACACTTCGGAAGGGATTTCGGCACGGAGCATATCACCGATGGCGGAAGTGCGGATTTTCACGGAACGCAGGGTCGGCATGGTTTTCATGTCGATTTCGGCATTGGAGATGCGCCATTTGCCTTTGACTTTTTCCAAAGCGACCAAGTTGCGTTCCAATTCTTCATCGGTAAAGAATTGAACGTCGGTCACTTGGCCTGAAGAATCGATACGGATGTTGACGGATTGGTTGGTCCGCAGGTTTTTCATGTCGAGGTTGGCATTGTTTTTCGCCATGATTTGCTTGATGTCTTCTTGGTTGACACCCATGCGCGTCAAAACGTCTGCCAAAGAGTCGCCGGCTTGGACGACTTCTTGCACCCAATAGCTGGATTGATAGGTATTGGTTTCCACATAAACGGCAGGCAGCTCTTCGGAAATACGCTCGACTTTGAAATCGGTTTGTGCAGGTTGAGGGTCGGTAATGGCGTATGCGGTCATGATGCCTGAAGCCGGCAGCAGAAACGCTAAGAGGGTTGCTTTGAATCGAGTGGAATATTTGTTTTTAATCACGCGTTATCCTTAATGGGGCGGTCTGTTTTTTAAAGTTTGTAGAATGCCGGCACATCCGGCCTGCTGCGACCACCTGCTGGTTTAAACAGTTTTGGGGATAAAGGACTTTGAGTCTTTTTTCCGATCTGAAAATCAGGTTTTCATTCGGAATGAATGAGATCGTGTTTGAGATTGACGTTATTATCAGGGCTATTGTGTTGATTTACACCCTGTTTTTCTGAAATTTACGCCACGCATTCTAGCATGGCAGCCCGTTTTTTCCAAACCGGCCGTCTGAACGGCTCTTTTTCAGGGCGTAAAGGCAAGGTTCCGAAACACATCATTTGTCGCGTAAAATAACGGTTTTCCTATCTATTTGCGCTTATGAAGCTGACCCTCGCCCTCCCCTCGCTCAACCGTTTTGCCGACGAATCCGTTCCTGCGCTTGCCTTACCTGCTTTTAACTGTCTTTTGCGTTACGGCATATTACGCAAAGAAACACTCAGGCCGTCTGAATTTTACGGCCGCCATTTGTGGAGCGGCAGCCTCATTACCCAAGTGCAACGTTTACGCCACACAAGCCCAAACCGCACAGCCGCTTTTGCCTCTCCGGTTTGGCAACAGATGGGCATGCACCATGTCAACATTATCAGCGGCGAGTTTATCGGCATCCAAAAAGAGGAGGCGCAACGGTTATGTGCGGATTTGTCGGCGTTTTATCAAGATAAAGATTGGCAATTCGAGCCGCTTTGCGAAAGCATGTGGCTGCTCAGTATGCCGAAGATTGAAGATTGGGGCGCGGAATGTGTTTTGGATGTGTGCGGACAGCCGGAAATGGACGGTCAGGCACACGGCAAAGATGCGGTGTCTTGGTTAGCCATGCAGACGGAAATCCAAATGTTTCTCCACACACATCCGATTAACCAAGCGCGTGAACAACAAGGATTGCCGGAAATCAACGGTTTGTGGCTGTGGAATGATGCGGACGGTACACAGTCTGCGGATATCGTCGCTTCAGACAGCGCATGGGCGCGTTTTTCGGATAAGCCCAAACTCGATGCGCCATATGATTTGAAGGCTTGGTTTGAGATGGTTCAAGAAACAGACAACACGGTTTCAGACGGCCTTATCTTTTTGGACGACTTGGTTTCCACCTTACAAACAGGCGATGTTTGGGCATATAAAGATATTTTGGAAAGCTGGGAAACCCGTTGGTTTGCGCCTTTATGGGACGCACTCGCATCAGGCCGTCTGAAAACCGTTTGCATTGCTACAGACGGCGAAAACGGCGGCACGCTGGAAATCGGCCGCCGTTCCAAATGGGCGTTTTGGCGCAAAGCTAAAACGTTTAACGGATCGTGGTAAGCGGTTTTAAGCCTCCAACGCCTCCAATTTGGCCGAAATTCTGTCCCACACATCCTGCAACGGAATCGCTTTCAACAGACGTGTCGGATCGTTGGTGTCGATACTGTCAGGATGGGGCAATTCGGCATAATCGCCGGCATAAATGACCTCGGCCTCTTCGGAATACGGACGCCATTTATCCACCCATGACGCGCCAAACAAAGCGATTTGCGGTTTATCCAAAGCTGCGGCGATGTGCATCGGTGCGGAATCGACACCGACAAACAGCTTGGCGCCCTCAATGGCCGCCGCCAATTCACGCAGACTCAAGCATCCGGACAGCACATATACTTTTCTGCCTTCCGGAATATTCAGACGGCCTATAATTTCCTGAAGCATGTATTGCTCGACAGTGTTGTGAGAAGCAGTCAATACGACATTCTGTCCGCTGTTGAGCAGAAGCTGTACGATAGCGGCGTTTTTGCCGTCTTCCCAACATTTGAAATGCCAACGCGCACCCGGGTGCAGCAACACATAATCTTCGCCGCTCCAACCCTGCTCACGCAATTTCTGCCGCATGCTTTCCCTTGCATCTTGTGCCACCCAAAGGCGTACTTTCGCATCGGCCACGTCTTCCGGCTGGATAAGCGGCGCAAGGATATTCAATTGATTTTCAACGATATGATGACTGGTATCAAGCTCATGGTTGATAAAATCATGACAGAAACGCCACCAGAAACCGTCGCGCTTGATGCAGTCCAAACCCACGCTACAACGGGCGCACAGTTTGGCGATTATTGCCGCGCGCCATTGGTCGGACAGGTTGAAAGCCCAGTCGTAATCGCGTGCCTTCAGCTTAGACAAAAGGTTTTTCTCACACGCCAACTGCTTGATTACGCCCAGCTTCTTCCAATTTCGATCAATGGTAAAAATCTGCGCAATCTGCGGATTATCGGCAATCAGCTGCCCCGTACCGGCATACACCAGCATATCGATTTCGCAATCGGGGAAACGGGTTTTCAGCGCATCGACCACCGGCGTGCTCAAAAGCACATCGCTATGATGGCGCAATTTGATGATCAGAATACGTTTGGGTTGGGCTAAAGACATACAAATACTTTCAGACGGCCTGTTGATTGGCTGCTATTGTAAAGCGGAAAACAGGTTTCATAAAATACAAAACAGGCCGTCTGAAACCTATCCTGCTGATTCATCGCTATAAAATCCGCACAAGTCATGCAATTTATATTACAATCCGCACCCCGTGGTTCGAAAACCTCCCACATTAAAAAACTAAGGAAACCCTCATGTCCCGCAACACTGAAGAGCTGCAAGGCATCTCGCTTTTGGGCAATCAAAAAACCCAATATCCGACCGGATACGCTCCCGAAATTCTCGAAGCATTCGACAACAAACATCCCGACAACGACTATTTCGTCAAGTTCGTCTGCCCCGAATTCACCAGCCTCTGCCCCATGACCGGGCAGCCCGACTTCGCCACCATCTACATCCGCTATATCCCGCACATCAAAATGGTGGAAAGCAAATCCCTGAAACTCTACCTCTTCAGCTTCCGCAACCACGGCGACTTCCATGAAGACTGCGTCAACATCATCATGAAAGACCTCATCGCCCTGATGGATCCGAAATACATCGAAGTATTCGGCGAATTCACACCGCGCGGCGGCATCGCCATTCACCCGTTTGCCAACTACGGCAAAGCAGGCACAGAGTTTGAAGCTTTGGCACGCAAACGCCTGTTTGAGCATGATGCACAATAATCCTATTCAGACGGCCTAACGCCCTTCTCATTGCAAGACTTTCTCTATTGCACAATCTTGCAAGGCTTCATGCCGTCTGAAAAACTTCCGAAAGATTCCCATGTACGAATTTACTGCCGCACAGCAGAAGAAAGCACTCTTCTGGCTGGTGCTTTTCCATATTTTTATTATTGCCGCCAGCAACTATCTGGTGCAGTTCCCCTTTCAAATTTTCGGTATCTTTACCACTTGGGGCGCATTTTCCTTTCCCTTTATCTTCCTCGCTACCGACCTGACCGTGCGCATTTTCGGCGCGCCGTTGGCGAGACGGATTATTTTTTGGGTGATGCTCCCGGCCCTGCTGCTCTCTTACGTCTTCTCCGTCCTCTTTCATGAGGGCAACTGGACAGGCTGGGCATCTTTAACTGAATTTAACACCTTCGTCGGCCGTATCGCATTGGCCAGCTTTTCCGCCTATGCGCTCGGGCAAATCCTCGATATTTTTGTGTTCAACAGATTACGCCGTCTGAAATCATGGTGGGTTGCCCCTACCGCTTCTACCGTGGTCGGCAACGCTTTGGACACGCTGGTGTTTTTCGCCGTTGCCTTTTATGCAAGCAACGATGAATTTATGGCGGCAAATTGGCAGGGCATCGCATTTGTCGATTATCTGTTCAAACTCGCCATCTGCACCCTCTTCTTCCTGCCTGCCTACGGCATCGTATTGAGCATCTTGACCAAAAAGCTGACTTCCTTAAACGTCTGTCAAGAAATGCCCGAATCAGTTTTAGCCAAATAAGCTGCAGATAAAAAACAAGGCCGTCTGAAACTTTAATCGTTCAGACGACCTTTTATGTTTTAAACAATTAACCGGTCAATTGTTTGGTAATCAGTTTTTTCAGCGGTGGGAAGTTATTACTTGCACGCAATACCAAACCGCGCAGCAGTTTTGCCGGAGCAGTTTCATTGGTAAAGAGTTTCAGCAGCATATTAGTGCCGTGGTAAATCGGATGGGCATGGAACATATGCTTGGTGCTGTATTTTTCCAGCAGACTCTTCGCACCAATATCCTGACCGCGTTGCTCAGCTTCGAGAACCAATTTAGCCAAAAGATCGGCACTTGCCAGACCCAAGTTGAAACCGTGCGCCGTCACCGGATGCATACCGACTGCGGCATCGCCGATCAACGCACTGCGTTTGCCGTAGAAACGTTGGGCAATCATACCGACCAAAGGATAATTGTGAATGGTGCTGACCAATTCCATATCGCCCAAACGGCCTTTGAGTTGCTCTTTCACGCTGGCTGCCAATTCTTCCGGCGACATGTTTTTAATCGTTTCGGCTTTATCGCTGTCCACCGTAATCACGGTATTGGTCAAGTGTTCTTCCAAAGGCAGTAACGCAATGGTGCGGCCGTAGTGGAAGCATTCATATGCGGTATGCAGGTTGGACAGAGTATGCTTCATGCGGCACACAAACATGGTGCGGCTGTAATCGTGCATATCTGAAGAAATGCCCAGTTGACGGCGCGTTTGCGAGAAGCGACTATCGGCGGCCAACAACAGACGGCCGGTCAATACTTCGCCGCTTTCCAAAATAACTTGCGCCTCATTGTCAGAAGTTTTAACTTCTTTAACATTGGTGCCGGTCAGGATTTTGACGTTGTCCAATTTGGACACGACTTCATAAGCGGCTTTGCGGATATTGTGGTTGGAGATCAAATAGCCCAAGCAGTCCGCAGGCTCGCCGCGCGCCTGAGTCGGTTGCGGGAAGTGGAGCTGGTAATCGGAATGACCGTTCAACACTTTGGCATCGCGCAAAGGATAAATTTCGTCTTTTGGAATCAAATCCCACATCCCCAACCGCTGCATGATTTCGCGCGACAAGTGCGTCAGTGCGATTTCACGGCCATCATACGGCGGATTTTGCAACACTTCTAAAGGACTTCTTTCAATCAGGGTTATGTTCAAACCGCTTCCGGCCAACTCTGCGGCAAAACTTAATCCGGCAGGGCCTGCGCCGACGACGAGAATATCACTGTGTAAGCTCATGTGAGGAATTCCTTGTATTCAACTGATACGGATTTTTTCAGACGGCCTTAAGTTTACTGTGTTTAGCTACAAGAGGGTAAATCAAAGGCATTTGATAGATTATATAGAAAGAGTCAATAGAATAAAACAAAGACCATCGATTGTAAGCACGTTTTTACTTTGATCTTAATATAAATCAAGCTTCACGACATACAGATTTTATCCAACAGACAAAATAGTCTGACAAACAAAAGCCGCATTCCGAAAAGGAATGCGGCTTTCAATCGTAAAACGATTATTCTTCAGAACCGGTGTAAGGACGGATGCTGACGGTTTTACGGTTCAGCGCGCCTTTGGTTTTGAATTCAACGTAACCGTCGACTTTAGCAAACAAAGTGTGGTCTTTGCCCATGCCTACGTTGTCACCTGCGTGGAATTTAGTACCACGTTGACGAACGATGATAGAGCCTGCCGGAATCAGCTCGTTGCCGTAGGCTTTAACGCCCAAGCGTTTGGCTTCTGAATCGCGACCGTTGCGGGTGCTACCGCCTGCTTTTTTACTTGCCATTTGTAATACTCCTGAACTTACTTGAAATTAGGCGATTGCCACGATTTCGATTTGGGTGAAATTTTGGCGATGGCCTTGGCGTTTTTGGTAGTGTTTGCGACGACGCATTTTGAAAATGCGTACTTTCTCGCCACGACCATGAGCAACGACTTTAGCTGTTACTTTTGCGCCTTCGATAAAAGGTGCGCCTACTTTTACAGATTCGCCGTCAGCAATCATCAAAACTTCAGTCAGTTCGATTTGGCTGTCGAGTTCGGCTGGTATCTGTTCTACTTTCAATTTTTCGCCAACGGAAACTTTATATTGTTTACCGCCGGTTTTTACGACCGCGTACATACTCAACTCCATGAGAATTAGGTTAACATTCCGCACACCATGTGCGAAACGAGCTATTCTATTTCTATTTGCCTGTTTTGTCAAAATTTATTTTATTTACAAGTGAAAAGGCCGTCTGAAAGATATGTTGCATGCTTTTTAACTGATATAATCACGCGCTGGATTGCTGATATCTTTATGCAACGTTATTACCCCGACCGAATGTACGGGTTTAAACAGATTCCTTGGAGCCCCGCTCCGTTTTGTCAACAGAGAATGTTTTATGCTCGAAAACCTGCCTTACTTCCAACGCCACCTGCCCGATGACCTTGCCAAAGTTAATGCGGTCATCACCCAAGCTATTCAATCTGATGTTGCGCTGATTTCGCAAATCGGCACATACATCATCAGCGCGGGCGGTAAGCGCCTGCGTCCGATTATTACCATTTTGGCAGGCAAAGCAGTCGGGTATGACGATGAAAAACTGTACTCGCTGGCAGCAATGGTGGAATTCATCCACACCTCCACCCTCCTGCACGACGATGTCGTCGATGAAAGCGATTTGCGCCGCGGTCGTAAAACGGCAAACAACCTCTTCGGCAACGCGGCGGCTGTTTTGGTCGGCGACTTCCTATATACACGCGCCTTCCAACTGATGGTTGGTTCGGGCAGTATGCGTATTTTGGAAGTAATGGCAGACGCGACCAACATCATCGCCGAAGGCGAAGTCATGCAGCTGATGAACATCGGTAATACGGATATTACCGAAGAGCAATACGTCCAAGTTATCCAATACAAAACAGCAAAACTGTTTGAAGCAGCCGCGCAAGTCGGCGCAATTTTGGGCAAGGCTTCCCCCGAACACGAGCAAGCCTTGAAAGACTACGGCATGTACGTCGGTACGGCTTTCCAAATCATTGACGATGTATTGGACTACTCTGGCGAAACCGAAGAAATCGGCAAAAACGTCGGCGACGATTTGGCAGAAGGCAAACCTACCCTGCCATTGATTTACTTGATGAGAAACGGCTCCGAGCAGGCCGCAAACGATGTGCGCCACGCTTTGGAAAATGCCGACCGCAGCTATTTTGAAAAAATCCACGACTTTGTCGTCAACTCCGACGCTTTGCCGTATTCGATTTCCGAGGCGAAAAAAGCTGTCGACAAAGCCATCGCTTCATTGAACGTGTTGCCTGACAGCGAAGTCAAAGATGCCATGATCCAACTGGCAAAAGAATCCTTGGCCCGAGTATCTTAATCCGATGAATTTCAGCTTTATCCCTTTGTTTCTGGTTACGCTGATTTTTTTAGGCGTTGTCAGCAACAACAACTCGATTACGATTTCGGCGGCCGTCTTATTGCTGATGCAGCAAACCGCTTTGTCGCAATACATTCCCTTTGTAGAAAAACACGGCCTGCAAGTGGGCATCATTATGCTGACCATCGGCGTATTGAGTCCACTGGTTTCCGGCAAAATACAGATTCCGCCGCTGTCTGAGTTTCTCAATTTCAAAATGATTACCTCCGTCCTGATCGGCATCTTTGTCTCTTGGCTTGCCGGACGTGGCGTTCCATTGATGAGCGAACAGCCTGTTTTGGTAACCGGATTATTAATCGGTACTGTCATCGGCGTTGCTTTTCTTGGCGGCATTCCGGTCGGCCCCTTAATTGCCGCCGGCTTATTGTCTTTTTTTGCCGGAAAGGTTTAAAATCCCCTCCTTTAACGCCTCGCCATAGTTCAACGGATAGAACGTATGCCTCCTAAGCGTAAAATACAGGTTCGATTCCTGTTGGCGAGGCCATAGTTTCAATAAAAGCCTTTCATACTTTGAAAGGCTTTTTTGTTATCAATAAATAAATGCCGTCTGAAACTTTTCAGACGGCCTTTTCATTTTGCCAAACCGTTAACCCGGACGACCATCCGAACGCGGACGGATCAACCAAGGAATATATTTCCATGCGTACAACAGCAGAGATACGGCAAACAAGGCGGCGGAGCAACGGATACTGTGTATGTATGCCGTACCGCTCACAAAGGTAGCCAAAACACGGATAACCGTTGCGGCAATCATCAGCCAAAAGGCGACAGGAACCACTTTAGGCGGCGGATAAATAGAGTTGCCGGTATGGCCAAGCGCAGTTCGTGCCATCATGCCCAAAGTCAGCACGCCGATACCGCCAACGCCGATAAGGTGTACGCCCAAATTCAGGAAACTTGAAATCCAATAAGAAATACCGACAGCAATCAAGCCCAAGCCTGTAAACAGATAGCCGGCAAACAAAATCCAAAGCATAGGCTCTTTCAGTACGGCTTTATACCACCAGCGGTACACCTGCACGGTAAAAATCACACCGGCAGCGATAGAGAACAAAGCAGCCAATTCCGGCAATATGTTATGAGCCATCATCATAGCAGTCAGCATAGGCAGCCAAAGCGATGCGTGCGCGACCCATTGAGGGCTGGGAATTTGCGGTACGTTCAAACGTTTGGACGTAAAGAACGAGATAATCCGCATACCGATCAAACCGATAAAACCGGCCACCATAATCAAACCGGATTGCAGACCGGTCATCAGCGCGATGGCATCAAACGGCTGCATTTTCATATGGAACGCGAAATGGGTGCCGCCCAAAACAAAAATAGCAAATACGGCAACATAGTTGCGCTTGTTTTGAGAACGGATTACCGGCAAAGCCATACACACCGCGCCATACCAGAAAAAGATCGTGCCGAATATGCCGCTTGCCGTCGCACCCCAGCCGGGAATAAACACACACAAACGCGCAAGCAGCCAAAATGCGGTCAAACCTGCCAAAGCCTTACCGCGCGTGGGCGGCTGGCCAGTCCAAGTTGCCACGGCTGTCAGCAAGAATGCAATGACAACCAATCCGGCGTAGCCCCAAATCATTTCATGGGCATGCCAATAAAAACCCGGCAACTCAGGCGTACCCTGATAGCCGAAGCCCCAAAGCAATATAGACAATGCGCCATACAAAGCCGCCAACGAATAAAACGGGCGGAAGGCCATTGCCCACACAGGATGTTTGAACAAATCGTTCATGGTGGTTCCTTCAATTTTTATATCATTATAAAACAGCAACAGAGGCCGTCTGAAACTTTTCAGACGGCCATCGATTCCCTGCCCTATTACACATTCTCAGGCAAAGGCAAAAAAGGTTCAATCGCAGGAAAAAGCTCGCGCTCCTCAAAACGCGCATGATCGCGCAAAGTTACCGCAAAATCCTTATTCCATGATTCATTCATATATTCAGGATGAGCCATCATCGCACGCAGCTTGGCATGATCGCCTTCAAAACGCTGCCTCAACGCCGGATCAACCTTATCCCAATACGGCGCAAACATGGTTTCCTCTTCCAAAAAATGTGGCTCAAGCTCCACAAAATGAGGATCCAGCTCCGCTTGATGGCTTTGCTCCGGCGTACGCAGGAGACGGACGCACAACGACAGCGAGCCATGATGCTCGCGGGAAAGTTCTATTAAGGCAGGGTGGCGTTTCAAGGGTTTCATAAGTTCGTTATAATGGCAACAGTCTATCAAACTGGATTAATTCAAATGTTTCAGATATTATGAAACCCAACCCCACATAAAGTCAAACGGCCCCTCTCCAAGTACTACGCTTTTGACATATAATAAAAATATCTAAAGAGCCAGCCATGTATCTGACCCAACATACCGATTACGGATTGCGCGTATTGGTTTATACCGCCATCAATGATGACACCCTCGTCAATATCAGCACCATTGCCGAGACTTACAATATTTCCAAAAGCCATTTGATGAAAGTGGTTACCTCATTAGTCAAAGGCGGATTTCTGGTCAGCGTGCGCGGCAAAGGTGGCGGTTTGCGCTTGGCGGATGTTCCAGAAAAAATCAACATCGGCGCAGTCGTCCGCCATCTTGAGCCGATGCAGGTTGTCGAATGCATGAGCGATAACAACGAATGCCTCATTACCCCATCCTGCCGACTGACCGGCATCATTACCGGCGCCATCAAAGCCTTCTTCAACCATTTAGATCAATACTCCCTGCAAGATCTTTTGGACAAACCAACCTACGACATACTCTATACTCCGCGTATCCCGATCAACGAAATACGCAGAATAGTTGATTAAGTTTTCAGGTCGTCTGAAAAACAGTCCGGCTATATCAAAATAATCATCAGCCTCTCAATATAGGCGCATGTGATATTACTCGGAAAAATAAAAAATGCCGTCTGAAATTAAGATTTTCGGACGGCATTTTTTATAAAACACTCTGCAGTTTAAGTAACTGACTTTCATTTGATAGGTTAATTTTTATGCTAAATATGTCGAATATAAGACAACAGAAAAACATAAAATAAGAATGATCATAGCAACCGTAAAATTTATTCTTAATATTTCAGATAAAATTTATTGGATATTTTTTGTATTCCAAACAGTATCTTGAAAATTTTAATTGCATACTTCTATGAGTAAATAGATATTCAAAAAAACCTATATCCATCCCTTCTGATTTTAATATTTTATATAGCATTACTAGATTAATTATAATTGCAATAAAATACAAAAATACTAAACAAAACAGAAAATAACGCAATAACTACACCAAACTACTCCTTCTTTTTAAAAAAGAATTTCCCTAAAAAATATATTGGACGACATAACCGAATTGCTATACTCGACATTATATTCCAACCCTTCACAAATCAATAAATACAAAAATGCCCGAAGCCAAAAGCCTCGGGCATTTTTAATATTTGGTGGGTCCGGTGGGTTTCGAACCCACGACCAAGGGATTATGAGTCCCCTGCTCTAACCCCTGAGCTACAGACCCGTCAAGAGTAGAAGCGGATTATAGCATAACTTGTTGCTTGTTCAAGATGCCGGGCAAATGTTTCAGACGGCCTGTTGGTTTTCTATCCGGGCATTATGCCGATACGCCCAATGCTTCCCAAACTTTCAAAGCATCTGCCGTTGCTTTAACATCGTGAACACGGATGATTTGCGCGCCTCGGGCGACTGTGGCCAAAGCGGCTGCCACGCTGCCGTGTACGCGTTTGGCGGCATCTTGTTCGCCTGTCAGCTCGCCAATCATGCTTTTGCGCGATATGCCGATCAGAAGGGGGAATCCGGTTGCGTCCATCAATTCAGGCAAATGTTTTATCAGGGTGATGTTGTGTTGCAGGTTTTTGCCGAAACCGAAGCCGGGGTCTAGCGTGATGCGTTCAGGGGCAATGCCTGCTTGAACGCATTCTGCCGCACGTGCTTTCAAATAACGCGCGACTTCTTCGACGACATCTTGATATTGCGGATTCAGCTGCATGGTTTTGGGCAAACCCTGCATGTGCATGAGGCACACGCCCGTCTTCGGCTGTTGCGCCAGCAATGCGACTGCGCCTTCATCACTTAATGCGGCAACATCGTTGATAATATCGACGCCGCCTTGCGCCAAGGCTTTTTCCATGATCACCGTGCGGCGCGTGTCCAAGCTGACGGGAACATTCCACTTGGCGACTTCCGCTAAAACCGGCTGCACCCTGGCCCATTCTTCTTCAAGAGAAACATCATCCGAACCCGGGCGGGTAGATTCGCCACCGATATCGAGAATATCCGCACCGTCTTTCAGCAGCTGCTCGGCATGTGCCAATGCTATTTGGACATTTTGCGAATAGGTGCCGCCATCGGAAAATGAATCAGGGGTCAGATTGACGATGCCCATGATTTTCGGTTTGTCTAAGGCGATTTCAAATCGGCCTGCCTGCCAAATGTGCGTGTTCATAATGCGTCCATTGATGAAATAATAGGATAGAGGCAGTCTGAAATTTTTCAGACGGCCTTTAGGTTTTGACTTCAAACAGTCAATTACATTCCGCCGTAATTCGGCCCGCTTGCGCCTTCGGGACAAATCCAAGTGATGTTTTGCGTCGGGTCTTTGATGTCGCACGTTTTGCAGTGTACGCAGTTGGCGGCGTTGATTTGCAGGCGCGGGCTGCCGTTTTCTTCGACGATTTCATATACACCAGCCGGACAATAGCGGGTTTCGGGCGAGGCGTATTCTTTGTAGTTTACGTCTATCATGACCTGCGGATTTTTCAGCACCAAATGGTCGGGCTGGTTTTCTTCGTGCGCAAGGTTGGCAAGGAACACGCTGCTCAAGCGGTCGAAGGTCAACACGCCGTCGGGCTTCGGATAATCAATCGGTTTGCATTCGGCTGCTTTTTTGAGCTGCTCGTTGTCTTTGCCGTGATGTTTCAAAGTCCACGGGGCTTTGCCTCTGAAAATCATCTGGTCGATACCGGTATAGATTGAGCCGAGGTAAACGCCCCATTTGAATGACGGACGGACATTGCGCGCGGCGTAAAGCTCTTGATACAGCCAGCTTTGTTCAAAACGTTGCTGATAATCCACTGCCTCTTTGCCGCTGTCGAAGCTTTCCACTTCTTCAAGGTTTTCCAACAAGGGGAACACGGCTTCTGCGGCGAGCATAGCGGATTTCATCGCAGTATGAATACCTTTGATACGCGGCATATTGAGGAAACCCGCCGCATCGCCGACCAAAACGCCGCCTTTGAACGAGAGTTTCGGCAGGCTTTGCAAACCACCTTCAATCAGCGAACGCGCGCCATACGCGATACGGCGGCCGCCTTCAAAGGTTTTGCGGATTTCAGGATGGGTTTTGAAACGTTGGAACTCTTCAAACGGCGACAGATAAGGGTTTTGATAATCCAAACCGACCACAAAGCCGACAGCGACTTTGTTGTCATCAAAGTGATAAATAAACGAGCCGCCGTAGGTTTTGCTGTCCAGCGGCCAGCCTGCACTGTGCATGACCAAACCGGGCTGATGTTTTTCAGACGGCACTTCCCAAATTTCTTTAATGCCCAAGCCGTAAGTTTGCGGCTCGCTGTTTTGGTCGAGCTGGAAGCGTTCGATGATTTGCTTGGAAAGCGAGCCACGGCAGCCTTCGGCAAATATGGTTTGTTGCGCCCAAAGCTCCATGCCGGGCTGGAAACTGTCGGTCGGCTCGCCGTCTTTGCCCACGCCCATATTTCCGGTTGCAATGCCTTTGACCGAACCGTCTTCGTGATACAGCACTTCGGCGGCGGCAAAGCCCGGATAGATTTCCACGCCCAAATTTTCCGCTTGCTCCGCCAACCAGCGCACGACTTCGCCCAAGCTGGCAATATAGTTCGCATGGTTGTCGAAATTCGGGGTAACCGGCAGGTTGAAGGCTTTTTTCTCGGTCAGGAACAAAACCCTGTCCTTCGTCACTGTACGCGTCAGCGGCGCTCCTTTTTCTTTCCAATCAGGAATCAGCTCATTCAAAGAAATCGGATCGATGATGGCGCCTGCAAGCGAGTGCGCACCGGCCTCCGAACCCTTCTCCACCACGCAAACGCTGATTTCGCGTCCATTCTTTTCGGCAAGCTGCTTGAGTTTGATGGCGGCGGACAAACCCGACGGGCCTGCGCCGACAATCACGACATCGTATTGCATACTGTCGCGTTTGATGGTTTCTGTCATAGTGGTTCCTGTATTGTCATTATTCAATTTAATCCGCTAATTATACAGCCTGGACATATAGTTACCAAATACAACAAAAGGCCGTCTGAAACTTTACTCAAATTTCAGACGGCCTTGACTGTGTTCAAAAGATTACTGCGCTTTGGTTTCCGTTACAAAACCGATTTTGCTGATACCGGCTTCGCGCGCCGCTTGCAGGGCTTGGTTGACGTAATCGTATTCAACCGCTTTATCCGCCGCAATCGCCACAATCACATCTTCGTTTTTCGCTTTGGCTTCTTTCAGCTTGGCGGTTACCGTTGCCAAATCCACTTTGGTATCCGAATCGCCGCCAACGACATAAGCACCACTGGCATCAATGCTCAAACGCAAAGGATCTTTAGGCTGCTTATCCTCTTTCGCCGCTTTTTCCGAAGCAGTCGGCAACTCCAAAGGAATCGAGTGGGTCAGTACCGGCATGGTAATCATAAATACAATCAGCAACACCAGCATCACGTCCACCAAAGGCGTAACGTTGATATCCGACATCGGCGCATCATCGCCGGAATTCATTGATCCGAAAGCCATGGTTTAATCCTTTTGGTTCAGAAGGCGGACATGCAGGTCATGTGCAAATGCGTCCATATCTTGCGCGATGGTTTTTGTACCGCGGTTGAGGAAGTTGTACGCCAATACGGCCGGAATCGCCACAAACAGGCCGACAGCAGTCGATACCAAAGCTTCGCCAATCGGACCGGCTACGGCAGCAATGCTCATTTGGCCGCTTTCGCTGATGCCGATCAGGGCATGGTAAATACCCCAAACCGTACCCAACAGGCCGATAAACGGAGCGGTTGCACCGATAGAGGCCAAAGCGGTCATACCGTAGTCAAACTGACGCATAGTTTGGGTCAAACTGTTACGGATGTGAACGACCAAGTATTCATTCAAAGGCAATTCGTCAATCAGCGATTTGCTTGTCGTTTGACGGTAGTTTTGGTATGCGCGCAGAGATTCATCTGCAACACGGCTCATCGGTGCTTCTACCGCTTTGGCTTTTTGTACAGCATCAGCCAGCGTAAACGCATTCAGCATCAACTCTTTTACCTGTGCATTGCCTTTTTTCGCTTTGCGGTATTTGATGCAGCGAATCACAATGACGCTCCAAGTCACCACACTCATCAACAACATCAGGACAAATACACCAATCAGTACCACATCACCTGATTTGAAAACTAAACTTAAATCCATAATTTTTCCAAGTTAAAAATAAAATTAAAATTTCTATCGGGTCATTTAAAATTATTTCCCAACAGCATATATTTTCCAATCAATCAGCTTAGGCCTAGATACTTATTCGAGCGTGAATTTGACAGGTACTTTAAATTCAGTCCAAACGCTTGCATTACAGCTACCATCTTTAACGGCTTTACGCGCTGCATTATCCAGACGACTATAACCACTTGATTTATTCACACTGATTGAATCCACTTTACCGCCGGGACCAACCAAGACTTTCAAAACAACCAAGCCTTCTTCACCATTTTCAGTGGATAGTGAAGGATACGGAGGTCTTGGAATATGGCAGGTTCCTTTTGCCGGATTGCCTTTACTGCTGCCGGCACCTGTACCGCTGCCACCACCTCCGCCACCTGTGCCGGAACCATGTTCGCCTTTCGCACCGCCGCTGCCGGATCCGCTGCCTTCGCCACGGCCGCTACCTGTACCTTTCGTACCGCCGCCGTTGCCTTTTCCTTCTCCGCTCAAGGCTTTGCCTTCGCCGTTGCCTTTACCGTTTTCAGCAGTATTCGACCCGGTTTTGCTGCCTGAGTGTTCAGATGCTTTGGGAGATGGTTTAGGTTCTGCCTTCGGCTCTGGTTTTGGTTCAGGTTTTGGCTCGGGCTTCGGCTCTGGTTTAGGTTCCGGCTTAGGCTCGGGCTTAGGTTTCTCGATAGGTTTCGGTTTTTCCTTTTGCTGTACGATATCCGCTTTTTCTTTTTTCGTTACCACAGGTTTGATAACAGGTTTGGGCGGCTCGACAGGCTTAGGTTTGGGCTTCGGCTTGGGTTTTGGTTGTTCGGGGGTAGGCTCGGGGGCGGCAGGTGCGCCTTCGCCTTCAGGGCTGCCGTCGCCACCGCCGAAATCGCCCAAATCGACAAATTCAATATTCGCCATTTCGACAGGAGGCGGTTTGTGCGCGTGCCATAAAAGTGCAACCAAACCGACGTGAATCAACGCAACGGAAGTCACGACGGCTGGAGTTAAAATTCGTTTTTTATCCATAATTCCGTTATGTTAATAGCAACAATTCCCGTTTGCAAGTCGTTTTACAGTCAAAATAAGCATTAATGCTTATATAGAAAGTTTATAGACCTGCTGTTTTAAAGGCTGCATATCATAATATGATATTAGCTCTCATTACTAATATTATCAAACAAGCGGTCATCTGAAAAGATAAACGGTATTGCAGAAGCCATCGTCTCTTACAATCTTTATGCCATCCGCACATCAGACCAATATTGAAACCTCATCAGACCGATAAAAATTCAAATGGTTTCAAACCATCTACATTTTTACCATTAATAAGACATCAGGCCGTCTGAAAACATTCTTTCAGACGGCCTGACTCAAACCAAATTATTTTTTCCGTTTCGCCCTTGGGTGCGCTTCATCATAAACGCGCGCCAAATGGTCAAAGTCCAGCTTCGTATAAACTTGCGTAGCAGAAAGATTGCTGTGTCCCAACAATTCCTGCACAGCGCGGATATCGCCCGATGCCTGCAAAAGATGGGTCGCATAGCTGTGGCGCATCATGTGCGGCGAGATATGGCTGGCACTGCCCACGCGCACCGCCCACGCCTGCAGGCGTTTTTGGATTTGACGTTGCCCCAGCCTGCCGCCGTTCTTATTGGTGAACAAGGCCTGCTCGCCCTCTTTGGTAATACGCACTGCCAAATAATCGCGCAATGCCGCAATGCTTTTAGCCACTAAAGGCACTTGCCGTTGCTTGCCGCCTTTACCCTTCACACTGACCCAGCCTTCATCCAAGACGATACCGTCCAGATTCAAGCCTTGTATCTCGCTCAGGCGCAAACCGCTGCCATACATCAATTCAAACATGGCCTTATCGCGTACATCCAGCTCGTCATCAACAGGCGCATGGTCGAGAATATGGTTTAAAGGTTCTTGCGGCAGCGCTTTGGGCAGGCGTTCGGGCAGGCGCGGCGCTTTCATATTAAATGTCGGGTCGCTTTCCATGACTTCTATCTGCACCAGCCAACTGCAATACTGCCGCCACACCGACAATTTCCGCGCCAAGCTGCTTTCGCTCAAGCCCTTTTGCGACAGTTTTTTCAATACCGCCACAAAATCGCGGCGCGTCGGCAGGCCGTTTTCAAGATTATCGGGCAACAGGCGCATCAACTCACTCAAATCGCGCCGATAAGCGGAAACGGTATGCTCCGACTTGCCTTGTTGCAGCAAGGTTTTCAGATAGCGTTCAAGATGAAGCGCAAAATTGCTTGATTCCGCCATTTCAGACGGCCTCCAATACCGTTTTCAATGCCGAAGGCAAACGGCAGACACACTGCTTGCCATAATCGAAACACACCATGCCTGTCTGCACTTTCGCCAGCATAAGGCCGTCTGAAATCCTGCGGATACGGTACAGCAAAGAAAAGCCCACACCAGCCACGCCTGCCGCCCCCATTTCTACCGACAACTCATCGCCATGATGACCTTGCGCCAAATACTGCACCGCCGCATCCGCCATAATCAGGCCTGCCCCTCCGGCATCCATTTCGCTCCAACCCAATGCCGCAAGCCAACGCATCCGCACTTCATGGCACAAACGCAACACCGCATCGTTCGCCAGATGGCCGCCATAGTTCACATCGCCCACCTGCACCGTCAAGGCCGTCTGAAACAAAGGCTTATCACACTCGGCCACTGAAATCCTATCCATTTTGCACACCCGTTTTCAATACTACGCCATTATAAACCGAGACCCTGTTCGTTAATATATAAAAACAATGTAACAGCTTGTAGTCTTTCATTTCAAAAAACATTATAATTTATCGGATAAATTTACCCTTCACTACCTCAGGAGCTCCTCATGGCACTCGTATCCATGCGCCAATTATTGGACCATGCAGCCGAAAACAGCTACGGTCTGCCCGCATTCAACGTTAACAACCTCGAACAGATGCGCGCCATCATGGAGGCGGCCAACCAAGTCAACGCCCCCGTTATCGTTCAAGCATCCGCAGGCGCACGCAAATACGCAGGTGCCCCATTCCTGCGCCATCTGATTTTGGCCGCAGTTGAAGAATTCCCGCACATCCCTGTCGTGATGCACCAAGACCACGGTGCATCTCCTGATGTGTGCCAACGCTCCATCCAACTGGGCTTCTCCTCCGTGATGATGGACGGCTCGCTGATGGAAGACGGCAAAACCCCTTCTTCTTACGAATACAACGTCAACGCCACCCGTACCGTCGTTAACTTCTCCCACGCTTGCGGCGTGTCTGTTGAAGGCGAAATCGGCGTATTGGGCAATCTCGAAACCGGTGAAGCCGGTGAAGAAGACGGCGTAGGTGCAGTGGGCAAACTTTCCCACGACCAAATGCTGACCAGCGTTGAAGATGCCGTACGTTTCGTTAAAGATACCGGCGTTGACGCACTGGCTATTGCCGTCGGCACCAGCCACGGCGCATACAAATTCACCCGTCCGCCCACAGGCGATGTATTGCGTATCGACCGCATCAAAGAAATCCACCAAGCCCTGCCGAACACCCACATCGTGATGCACGGCTCCAGCTCCGTTCCACAAGAATGGCTGAAAGTCATCAACGAACACGGCGGTAAAATCGGTGAAACCTACGGCGTACCGGTTGAAGAAATCGTCGAAGGCATCAAACACGGCGTGCGCAAAGTCAACATCGATACCGACTTGCGCCTCGCCTCTACCGGTGCCATCCGCCGCTTCATGGCAGAAAACCCATCCGAATTCGACCCGCGCAAATACTTGAGCAAAACCGTCGAAGCCATGAAACAAATCTGTCTTGATCGCTACCTCGCATTCGGTTGCGAAGGCCAGGCCGGCAAAATTAAACCGATTTCTTTGGAAAAAATGGCAACCAAATACGCCAAAGGCGAATTGAACCAAATCGTTAAATAATCCGTATATCGGATTCACACTAAGGCCGTCTGAAAACTTGGCAATAAGGTTTCAGACGGCCTTAGCTTTTGGGAAATTTATAGTAAAATCTTCCACCGACCACACATCAAAACACATCGAAAACAAACATGAAACTCGCCGTTATTTTGCCGGCCTATTGCGCCGAAGCTTATTTGCCCGAATGTTTGGATTCGGTATTGAATCAAACATTCCGCGACTTTTTCGTCATCGCCATCAACGATGCTTCAGCAGACAAAACCGGCGAAATCCTCGAGGCTTACGCAGCTAAAGATTCACGTTTGCAGGTTTTCCATCTTCCGGAAAACAGGGGGCGAACCGTTTGCCTGCCAATTTGCCATGGATATGCTCAAAGACGTAGAGGTCGAATATGTGGCACGAATGGACGCGGACGATATTTGCGCCTTGGATCGTTTTGAAAAATAAATTCACTTCTTAGACAGCCATCCCGAAATCGATATTGTCGGCAGCCAAGCCACCATCTTTTTCGACGACCAAACCGGAAGAGAACCCGTTTTAAGCGACCTCCCCCTGCTCGACAAAGACATTAAAGCCTTTCTCTCCTTAGCCGCTCAAAACATGTTCAATCCCACCACCATGTGGTGGCACGACAGCATTAAAAACCTTGAGATAAACTACACCGCGACAGAAACCGCGCCCGAT
This sequence comes from Neisseria sp. HMSC069H12, assembly GCF_001812735.1. Taxonomy (NCBI): domain Bacteria; kingdom Pseudomonadati; phylum Pseudomonadota; class Betaproteobacteria; order Neisseriales; family Neisseriaceae; genus Neisseria; species Neisseria sp. HMSC069H12. The sequence goes on along the minus strand of NZ_KV810242.1, from coordinate 53,156 downwards.
TTCCATATGTGGGTGCAATGCGCCCTACATGGCAAAACCTTTGCCAACCTGCCCGAGTCTTTGTTGTCATACAGGATACACACAGCTCAAGAAAGCAAAAAAAGAGACAAAATCAACAGATCCGTCCAATACACCATGGAATTGTGGTTCAGCCACCTTTTCCCTGAATTGAACCCAGTAGAAGTCACCCTCTTAAGCCGAATCTTGCATGAAAAGCAACTGCGTTTAACCACTGAAGAGCTGAAAACCATTTTTGCCGCTTATGACAGAATCAGCAAAGACCGCAGCATTTCCTTGTTTGGCGAAGACCGCAATACAATGTTCGGCATGATAGACAATTTCTTCAATCTCTTAAAAAGCCGGTTGAAATTCACTTAAATCATAAAAGGCCGTCTGAAACCAAGGTTTCAGACGGCCTTTATCTATTTCAATTTCAATCTAAATCAGAACAAGCCGTGAATCACGCCTTCTGCGTCCACATCGATTTTTTCGGCAGCCGGAACTTTCGGCAGACCCGGCATTTTCATCATATTGCCACACAACGCAACGATGAAACCAGCACCAGAAGAAACGGTAATGCCGCGCACGGTAATGCGAAAGCCTTCAGGGCAGCCCAAGAGTTTGGCGTTGTCGCTCAAAGAATATTGGGTTTTCGCCATACAGACCGGCATTTTGTCCAAGCCCAGTTTTTCCAGTGAAGCGATTTCGGCAGACGCTTCCGCGCTGAAATCGACATCTTCCGCGCCGTACACTTTTTGGGCAATCGCACGGATTTTGTCTTTAATGCTCAACTCAACATCGTAGGCGAAGCTGAAGTTATTCGGTTGGTTTTCGATGGCATTGACGACTTTGTGCGCCAAATCTGCACCACCCGCGCCGCCTTTGCCCCACACTTCGGTCAGGGAAACTTCAACGCCGTGTTCGGCGCAGGCTTTTTCAATCATGGCCAACTCGGCATCGGAGTCGGACACGAAGCGGTTGATGGCGACGACGACAGGCAGGCCGAAGACGTTTTTCAGGTTGGAAATGTGTTTCAGCAGGTTGGGCAGACCTTTTGCCAAGGCTTCGAGGTTTTCTTCGCCGAGGTTGGCGCGTTCTACGCCGCCGTTGTATTTCAAGGCGCGGACGGTGGCGACGACGACGGCTGCGTCGGGTTTCAAATCCGCCAGACGGCATTTGATGTCGCAGAATTTTTCCGCACCCAAATCCGCGCCGAAGCCTGCTTCGGTTACGGCGTAATCAGCAAGGTGTTTCGCCAGTCGGGTGGCGGTAACGGAGTTGCAGCCGTGGGCGATGTTGGCGAACGGGCCGCCGTGTACGAAGGCGGGCGTACCTTCGATGGTTTGCACCAAGTTGGGCTTGATGGCGTCTTTAAGCAATGCCGCCATCGCGCCGTGTGCTTTCAAATCTTTGGCGTAAACGGGGCTGCCGTCTTTGGCGTAGGCGACGAGGATGTTGCCCAAACGCTCTTTCAAATCGCTGATGTCTTTGGCGAGGCAGAATACCGCCATGACTTCGGAGGCGACGGTGATGTCAAAGCCGTCGGGACGAATCACGCCGTCAACGGGTTTGCCCATGCCGTCGATAATGTTGCGCAACTGGCGGTCGTTCATATCGACCACGCGCCGCCACAGCACGCGTTTGGGGTCGATATTCAACTCGTTGCCTTGGTAGATATGGTTGTCGAGCATAGCGGCGAGTAAATTATTCGCTGCGCCGATGGCGTGGAAGTCGCCGGTGAAGTGCAGGTTGATGTCTTCCATCGGCAAAACTTGGGCATAGCCGCCGCCCGCCGCGCCGCCTTTAACGCCGAACACAGGCCCCAAAGAAGGTTCGCGCAGGGCGATAACGGCATCTTTGCCGATGTGGCGCAATGCGTCCGCCAAACCGATGGTTACAGTGGTTTTGCCCTCACCCGCAGGAGTCGGATTAATGGCGGTAACCAAAATCAGACGGCCTTGTTTTTGCGGCAGTTTAAACGCTTCGGCAGGATTGATTTTGGCTTTGTAATGACCATAGGGCTCGATGTTGTCAACGTTCAAACCCAGCTTGGCGGCAATTTCACCAATCGGGCGCATGGTGGAAGACTGGGCAATTTCAGCATCGGTTTTGAAGCTCATGATTTTCCTTTATTGAGAGAGGGAAAGGCCGTCTGAAACAATACAATTAAAGACGGCTGGAAGAAAAAGAATATTAGTTCTATTATAACGTTTTCCAAAGACAAACCGCAGTGAAAATTTCGATATTTCATCAACAAGCGGATTCATATTGTCAACAATTTGAAACAAAGGAATAAACATGAGCAGCAACGCATGGCTGTTTTGGGCATTGGCATCGGCAGGCTTCGCCTCATTGACTGCCATTTTCGCCAAAATGGGTTTACAGGGCATAGATTCGGATTTCGCCACCTTTATCCGCACCTTGGTCATCCTCGCCGCTTTGGTATTGTTTTTAACCTACACCGGCAAATGGCAGGGTGTGAACGGCTTTACCGGCCGCAACTGGACATTCCTCATCCTATCCGGCCTTGCTACCGGCGCATCTTGGCTTGCCTACTTCAAAGCCCTGCAACTGGGCAACGCCTCGCAAGTTGCCCCCGTCGACAAATTCAGCCTGGTCTTGGTTGCTCTGATGGCTGTCGTTTTCTTAGATGAACGGCCAAGCACGCAGGAGTGGGTAGGCTTAGGCTTGGTAACCGCAGGCGTATTGACTTTGGCTTTGAAACGATAAAAATTGGGACATCAAAAAAGGCCGTCTGAAAAATTTCAGACGGCCTTTGCTTTGCTTCAAACAATCAGCTCAATATTAAATGGTGATTCTCCAATTATTTGTGAAAGTAACTGTGTTTTTTAATCGGGTCGTCTGAAAGGGTTTGATGGCGGATTCGCTTAACCGTCAACCGTTTGAGCGGTTGGGAATGACGGTGCGGGCATTTTGGTTTTATCCGCTGTTACTCCGTTGCCGCTAAGTTTTCAGACGACCTCTGTATCGGGTTGCCTATTCGCTGCCGAATTGTGCCAAAAATTCTTCTTCGGTCAGCTTGGGCGTGTCGTTTGCCAGTTCGTAATACGGGGCTTTGGCGTCGATGTAAATCTGCTCTTCCAATTTGAAATCGGCGTTGTCGGCAAACAGTCCGGCGAAGACGAAATAGCTGTCGTTCGGCAGGAAGTGGTAGAACAGGTGTGTACCGCAGTTTTTGCAGAACGCACGTTCCGCCCATTCGGACGAATGGTAGCGGGCGATGTTCTCCCCGCCGTCGATTTTCAGCGGTTTGGCGGCAATCAGCGAAAACGTCGCGCCGCTGCCCCAAGTGCGGCACATCCGGCAATGACAGGCGTGGACGTGTTTGTCGTGTTCCACTTCTAAAAGATACGTCGCCGCACAGGCATTTTGCTTTCATGGTCGAACTCCTTATATTTGAAAGCTGACTTCTAGGTCGTCTGAAACGGTGTTGCCAAAACTTACGTCGCTCGTTTTGGCGAAACTCGCTGAGCTCGTTTTCAGACGACTCCGCTGTCAGACAGCGGCTACAAACAGCCCGATGGTGCAGACGAATCCGCCCGTCCACATTGCCGAACGTTTGAACCGACTTTGATTTTTTGCCACAAGTTGACGGACAGTTTTTTCGCATCTGCGCTCATTTGAGGCATGACGAAACCGTCTTTCATATCTTGCTCGTTCGGGAAAATAGAACGTGTGTTCACCAACTCGGCAGGCATTTTTTCGCGTGCAGGTTTGCTGGCCGGCGCGAAGGTTACGGCGATACCGTTTTTCGCAGCCACTTCGGGATCCAGCGTGTAGTTGATGTACTTGTGGGCATTGACGACGTTTTTCGCATCGGCCGGAATCAGCCAAGATTCAATCCAGAAGCCCATGCCTTTCGGAGTCAACACTTCGATGCCGACATTGTTTTTCACTTCTTCAGAACGCGCTTTGGCCAAGTTCAAGTCGCCGCCGTTACCTGCCGCCAAGCAGATGTCGCCGCGCGCCAATTCGTCAATGATGGAAGGGCTGAAACGTTTCACGTCAGGACGGATAGTTTTCAAAACTTCCGCCGCCGCTTTCAAATCTTCAGGATTCAAGCCTTTAGGATCTTTACCCAAGTAGTTCAACAAGATTGGGAACATTTCGCTAGGGGTATCCCACAAAGCGATGCCGCAAGATTTTAGCTTGTTGGTGTATTCAGGTTTGAACAGCAAATCCCAGCCGTTTTCAGGCAGCTTGCCGCCCAAAAGCTCTTTACCCTTCGCCGTAATCGCCAAAGTGTTCACGCCGGAGAAGTAAGGCACGGCGTATTGATTGCCCGGGTCGGCGGTTTCCAACATCTTCAGCAATTCAGGGTCGATGTTTTTATAGTTCGGAATCAGATCCTTATTGATTTTTTGGTATGCGCCTGCCTCAATTTGGCGCGGCAGGAAGGCAATACCGGGCACAACCAAGTCATAGCCGGATTTGCCGGTCAGCATTTTGGCTTCCAGCGTTTCGTTGTTTTCATACAAATCGTAAGTCAGCTTCAAATTGTTGGCTTTTTTGAAGTCTTCGACTGTACTTTCGTCAACGTAGTTTGACCAGTTGTAAATATTCAAAGTATCGGTAGCGGCTGTCTCGGCATTGGCAGCAGGCGCGCTGCCTGCTTGAGGTTGCTCGGCTTTTTTCTCGCCACCGCCGCACGCGGCCAAAGACAATGCGGCCAATACGGCTAATACGGATTTTTTCATACGGGTAGATTCCTGATGAAAGAGTGGTTAATGTCAATAAATAAGAAACCCTGCACCCCATAAACACCCCGGCGCAGAGTTAGGCTATTGTAATGGAAACGTAAGCAAACGAAAAGCAATATCCATCTGATTTTTATTGAAATAAGGCAAAGCAACATCATCTTTTTCCCAAAAGCGTTGCACCGGCTGTCGTTTTTGGGCAAAATACGGCTGATTTGCGCGCGTTTATAGAGAAAAAGCTTGCACACAAGGAAATCTGTCTTTAAAATTGCGCGTTTACAGAATTTATTTTTCAGGAGATATTCAATATGGCAAACAGCGCACAAGCCCGCAAACGTGCCCGCCAGTCGGTTAAACAACGCGCCCACAACGCCAGCCTGCGTACTGCATTCCGTACCGCTGTGAAAAAAGTGTTGAAAGCAGTTGAAGCCGGCGACAAAGCTGCTGCTCAAGCAGTTTACCAAGAATCCGTTAAAGTCATCGACCGTATCGCTGACAAAGGCGTATTCCACAAAAACAAAGCAGCCCGTCATAAAAGCCGTCTGTCTGCTAAAGTAAAAGCTTTGGCTTAATACTGACGCAGATGTCGGAAATCCTGACAACCAAAGCAGGATAATCGAGCTGATACGATGCCCCTGAGGTCTTGCCTTTCAGGGGCATTGCCGTATCCACAGTCCAAACCGACTAAATAAAACCATTTACCCTTTCATCAGGCCGTCTGAAAAACAACGGAAACTCTCATGAACAAGATGTTGAAACATTCCCTAAGTATCGGATTCATTGCTGCCGCCCCACTGGCCGCCGCCAATACCGCCCTACACTGCACCACCATCCAAGACAATGCCACCCGTTTGGCGTGTTACGACAACATCTACTCGGCGCAACTCCCCCCTCAATCCCCACTGCCACAAGCGCAAACCGAAACCGCCAAAACACCGGTTGACCTCGAACAAAGCATCCGCAAGAGCATTGAGAAAAAAGAAGCGGCCATCGTATTCGACAACCCTACCCATCCGAATATTTCAGACGACGTATTAAGCGAAACTGCCGACAGCTACACGCCTTTAAGCCTGATGTACGATTTGGATAAAAACGACACACGCGGCCTGTTGAGCGTACGCGAGCACAACCCTATGTACCTCATGCCCGTTTGGTACAACAGCAGCCCCAACTACCACCCGGAATCCCCCAGTCGCGGCGTAACCACGCAGGAAAAATTCAGCGAGCAGAAACGCCTCGAAACCAAAATGCAGGTTTCCTTCAAAAGCAAGATTGCCGAAGATTTATTCAAAACCCGTGCCGACGTATGGTTTGGCTACACCCAAAAATCCGACTGGCAAATCTTCAACCAAGGCCGCAAATCAGCACCGTTTCGCAATACCGACTACGAGCCTGAAATCTTCATTACCCAACCCGTTAAAGCAGACCTGCCTTTCGGCGGCAAACTGCGTATGGTTGGTGCAGGTTTTGTTCACCAGTCCAACGGTCAAAGCCGCCCGGAATCCCGCTCATGGAACCGCGTTTATGCCATGGCCGGCATGGAATGGGGCAAGCTGACCGTTATTCCTAGAGTTTGGATGCGCGCCTTCGACCAAAAAGGAGATGACGACGACAATCCGGACATCAACAAATACATGGGCTACGGCGACTTGAAAGTCCAATACCGCCTCAATGACAAACAAAATGTTTATTCCGTCCTGCGTTACAACCCGAAAAGCGGACGCGGTGCCGTTGAAGCTGCTTATACCTTCCCACTTAAAGGCAAACTCAAAGGCGTTGTCCGCGGTTTCCACGGCTACGGCGAAAGCCTGATTGACTACAACCACAAACAAAACGGCATCGGCTTCGGCCTGATGTTCAACGACTGGGACGGAATCTGATTCCCCCATATTGTTTCAGACGGCCTTTGCAATCAAGGCGGCCGTCTGAAACAATAAAACAAAACAAGCCATTCGTTTAAAATACTCGTTTCCTAGCGCCCAAACGCGTATAATGCAAAGTTTGGGCAAAACTTGCCGGAATGAAACAAAGATGACAGAAGCCGCAGCCGAAAGCGGAAAAATCGCCAAGGCTTTAAAGAAATACCTGATTACAGGCGTACTGGTTTGGTTGCCGATTGCCGTAACCATCTGGGCGATGACCTACATTATATCCGCCGCCGACAGGCTGATCAGCCTATTGCCGGAAAGCTGGCAGCCCCAGCATTTCTGGGGATTCAACATACCCGGTTTGGGCATTGTTGCCGCCACCGTTGTCTTGTTCGTTACCGGCGTATTTGCCGCCAACGTTTTAGGCAGACGGATTCTCGGCGCATGGGACAGCCTTTTGGGACGCATTCCCGTCGTCAAATCCATCTACTCCAGCGTTAAAAAAGTTTCCGAATCCCTGCTCTCCGACAGCAGCCGCTCGTTCAAAACCCCCGTACTTGTTCCCTTTCCGCAACCGGGCATTTGGACGATAGCCTTTGTTTCCGGTCATATCCCCGACAAACTCAAAGGCAGCCTGCCGCAAGATGACGACTATATTTCCGTTTACGTTCCAACCACGCCCAACCCAACCGGCGGCTATTACATCATGGTTAAAAAAAGCGACGTTCGCGAGCTGGACATGAGTGTGGATCAGGCATTGAAATATGTAATTTCGCTGGGCATGGTCATGCCGGACGACTTACCGGTTAAAGTCCTACCCGCCCAAAAGCCGTCTGAAGACGGTGATACCGAACATAACAATTAAGGTCTTCTTTTTTCAGACGGCCTTTCCTTCTTTTTCAAATTGAACAATATAAAAAGGTGATTTTATGCGTACCAACTATTGCGGCCTTATCAGCGAGCAATACTTAGACCAAACCGTTACCGTCAAAGGCTGGGTACACCGCCGACGTGACCACGGCGGTGTGATTTTTATCGACCTGCGCGACCGCGAAGGCATCGTTCAAGTCGTTATCGACCCTGACACTCCGGAAGCATTTGCCGCTGCCGACTCTTCCCGCAACGAATACGTTTTGAGCATTACCGGCCGTGTACGCAACCGTCCAGAAGGTACTACCAACGACAAAATGATTTCAGGCAAAATCGAAATCCTTGCCAAAGAAATCGAAGTCTTGAACGCTGCCGCTACGCCTCCGTTCCAAATCGACGATGAAAACATCAGCGAAAACGTTCGCCTGACCAACCGCGTTATCGACCTGCGCCGTCCGGTGATGCAGCGCAACCTGCGCCTGCGTTATCAAGTCGCTATGGGTGTTCGCCGTTATCTGGATGCGCAAGGCTTCATCGACATCGAAACCCCGATGCTGACCCGCTCCACGCCTGAAGGCGCGCGCGACTACCTCGTGCCGAGCCGCGTTCATCCGGGCGAGTTCTTCGCGCTGCCGCAATCGCCGCAATTGTTCAAACAACTGTTGATGGTGGCGGGTTTCGACCGTTACTACCAAATCACCAAGTGCTTCCGCGACGAAGACCTGCGCGCCGACCGACAACCTGAATTCACGCAAATCGACTTGGAAACCTCGTTCCTGAACGAGGATGAAATCATGGACATCACCGAAGGCATGGCCAAACAAGTCTTCAAAGATGCTTTGAACGTAGATTTGGGCGACTTCCCACGCATGCCTTACTCTGAAGCCATGTTCTACTACGGCTCTGACAAACCGGACATGCGCATCAACTTGAAATTTACCGAGTTGACCGACCTGATGAAAACGGAAGAATTCAAAGTCTTCCGTGGCGCAGCCGACATGAAAGGCGGCCGCGTGGTTGCCCTGCGCGTACCGAACGGCGCGAAATTCAGCCGCAAAGAAATCGACGAATATACCAAATTTGTCGGCATCTACGGCGCGAAAGGTTTGGCATACATCAAAGTGAACGATGTCAGCAACCTTTCCAACGGCGAAGACAGCGGTCTGCAATCTCCAATCGTGAAATTCCTGTCTGAAAACGCCCTGAAAGAAATCATTGAACGTACCGGCGCACAAAACGGCGACATCATCTTCTTCGGCGCAGACAAAGCCAAAGTCGTGAACGAAGCCATCGGCGCGCTGCGTATCAAAGTCGGTTTGGAACACGGCGCAGAAAACGGCTACTTCGTGGACGAATGGAAACCTTTGTGGGTTGTCGATTTCCCGATGTTTGAATACGACGAAGACGCCGACCGCTACGTTGCCGTACACCATCCGTTTACTGCGCCTAAAGAAGGTCACGAAGACCTGATGGTTTCTGACCCGGCAAACTGCCTGGCACGCGCCTACGATATGGTGTTGAACGGCTGGGAAATCGGCGGTGGCTCTATCCGTATCCACCGCGCAGACGTACAAGAGAAAGTGTTTGCCGCGCTGAAAATCAGCCCTGAAGAGCAACAAGAGAAATTCGGCTTCCTCTTGGACAACCTGAAATTCGGCGCGCCTCCGCACGGCGGTTTGGCATTCGGCCTTGACCGTCTGGTGACACTGATGACCGGCGCCGAATCCATCCGCGACGTGATTGCCTTCCCGAAAACCCAACGCGCCCAATGTCTGCTGACCAACGCGCCGAATGCGGTGGACGACAAACAGCTGCGCGAATTGAGCCTGCGCCTGCGTCAGAAAGCAGTTGAAACAAAAGAAGCATAATTTACCGGCTTAACCTTTAAAATATCAAGGCCGTCTGAAAAATTTGAAATTTCTTTCAAATTTTTCAGACGGCCTTTCTACATTTTGGTCGTTTATATATATAATCAACCGCAAACTGTTTTATTTTAAACGTTTACTTTAATGACGTTAGAGTGCGAAAATTAACCGTTTGTAATAAAAACAAACAAATAGTCTTCGCAAGCAATATCATAGCTGTTATACAATAAAGGAACCTGACAATGTTTCTAATACTAATGGGGCTGATACTGACTTTTTTTGTTACATCGTTTATTATTACTTCAATTTTTCATAAAAAACAGTTTGCCTACAACACACACCAAGACTATAACTATCCCTCCCTCCCCTCTACCGCGCATGCTACCCTCAAGGGTGGCAGCCTGACTTTGCCCGCCACTATCAGCGGGCAAGATACCGTTATTGCCAAACTCCGTATCAAATCCACTTGGGCAGGATTGCTGGTATTGCCTTTTGTTGAAACCATTTCATCTAAGGGAAAATGGAAGCAATATTTCGAATACGGCGCAAAAGGCGTGCGCTATATCAATCTGAGTGATACCTTCTCTGACAACGACAAAACCATCCGCTTGGAAGGCAAATACCTATCCTTGCCCGATCAAGAAATCGAACTCTCTGTTTATCCGCGTGAAAACCTCGACGGCAAAAAAATCCTTGTCCTCGCGCCTCATGCTGACGATGCCGAATTAAGCGCATACGGTTTGTATGAAAAACACGCCGCCAATTCAATGATCTGCACCTTAACTGCCAGCGAAGGCGGCAGCTTCCACTATGGCAATCTTTACGGCAAATGCGACTGCGACACTCAGGCCCAATATCTGCAAAAAGGCCGGATGCGTGTTTGGAACAGCCTGACCGTCCCCCTTTTGGCCGGCGTGCCGTCTGAAAACATCCTGCAACTGGGCTACTTCGACAGCACATTGACCGCCATGCGCCAAAATCCGGAAAAAGAGATTAAATCGACCAAAATCGATACGACCGATGTCGATATTTTCCGCAGTGCCAATACCTCCCCATTGGCGAAACATCTCAAGCCCGGCTCGACTTGGAACAGCTTGGTGGACAACCTTGGCTATCTGATAGAAACGTTCCAGCCGGATATTATCGTGACGCCGTCTCCCAATATTGATGTGCATCCCGACCACCAACATACTGCTCTGGCCGCCATCGAAGCCCTGCGCAAAATCGATTACCGCCGCGGCAATCTGTTTTTACACACCATACATTATCTGAGCGACGACTTCCCTATCGGCAAAGTAGGTTCCTCCCTCAGCCTGCCGCCATCCTCCGAGCAACCGTTTTACTTCCAAAGCATCTATTCCCATCCCTTGGATAAAGAAGAGCAAAACCGCAAACTTCTCGCCCTTGATGCCATGAACGACATCCGTCCTAATTCAGACGGCTATATGCGTTGGAGCACCATGATATTCAAAGGCTTAAATAAACTGCGACACCACGTCCTCCATCTCGACAAAGACTTGGTCAACCGCTTTGTCCGCAGCAACGAATTCTTCTATACCATCCCCATCAGCGACTTGTACCAAGAAGAGACACTAAAACAAATCACCTATCAGGGCAAAGCCCAATAAACCACAAAGGCCGTCTGAAAAGATGTTTCAGACGGCCTTTATCACAAAATCAAAACAATAAAATCACCGCATTACAAACGAAAAACACCAAGCCCAAATCCAAACGCGACAACCCAAGTTATAATAAAACCCTTCCCATACGCCCCACATCATCATGCCGATTTACTTCATCGCCGATTTGCACCTGAGCGACTCCCATCCTCAGCTGACCGCACTCTTCCAAAAATTTATCCAAGAAAAAGCCGTTCACGCCCAAGCCGTATACATTCTTGGCGACCTTTTCGATTTTTGGATCGGCGATGACGAAAACAGCCCTTTGGTTCAAACCATCAAACAAACCATCCTCAGCCTAACCAAGCGTGGCATTGCCTGCTATTTCATCCATGGCAACCGCGACTTCCTCATCGGCAAAACCTTCGCCCGCGATACCGGCATGACCTTACTGCCCGAGTACGCCGTTATCGACCTGTTCGGCACACCCACCCTACTCTGTCACGGCGACACCCTCTGCACCGACGACCATTCTTATCAAAAATTCCGCCGTACCGTCCATCAAAAATGGCTGCAACGCCTGTTCCTACTCCTGCCGCTCACACTCCGACTGAACATCGCCACCAAAATCCGCAAGCAGAGCAAACAGGACAAACAACACAAAACCGCCGACATCATGGACGTCAATCCAGCCTTTACCCACGAAACCGTCCAACGCTTCCACACGCCCCTGCTCATCCACGGCCATACCCACCGCGAAAACATCCATCGCAACGCCGACTACACCCGCATCGTACTCGGAGACTGGCGCGACAATTACGCCTCCATTCTCGAAGTCGATGCCGAGGGCTACCGTTTTATCGCCTTATAAAACATCAGGCCGTCTGAAACCGGTTTCCCGATTGTTCAGACGGCCTGACTGACAAACATCCTCAAACGATTTACGCAAACCAACCGCGTATCCGCTCCAAACCACCAAAGCGCACACACGCATCCGCATTCGCTTCGGTTTTCGGTTTTGCCCGATAAGCAATGCCGAATCCCGCCTCCCGTATCATCGGAATATCATTCGCACCATCACCCATCGCCACCACCTGCCACGGAGCCAAACCCAGTCGCTCACGGTATTCACGCAATAAATCCGTCTTAGCCTGCGCATCGATAATCCGTCCTTTCAGACGGCCTGTCAGCTTGCCGTTTTCCACTTCCAACACATTCGCAAAATGGAAATCTAAGCCCAAACGCCGTTGCAGGCGTTCCGTAAAGAACGTAAACCCGCCCGACACCAGCATAAACTTCACATCATTCCGTTTGCACTCTTCCAACAAAAATTCCGCGCCCGGCGACAGCTGCAACACATTCTCGTACACCTCTTCCAACACACGCTCGTCCAAACCGGCCAGCAAAGCCACACGCTTACGCAAAGACTGCTCAAAGTCCAGCTCGCCGCGCATCGACTGCTCCGTAATCGCTGCCACCTCATCTTTCAGCCCGACACCGGCCGCAATCTCATCCACACACTCAATCGTAATCAGCGTCGAATCCATATCGCTGACAATCAGTCCCAAATCAGCAAAAGCCACATCCGGCAACACCGCACCATCTATCTGCTGCGCAATCAACGCCGCACGCATATCGTCCGTCAATTCAAAATCATCATCAACCGGCACGCGCAACACCGACTTCCCTGATGGCGCAGACACTAAACCGCCAAATGCCGACCAGTCGCAAGCGCCCAAATCCCCATGTTGCAACACCAAAACTTTCTTCATCTCATTCTCCTCATACCCCAAAACCTTTACAAACATATCGGGTACACATTCAGCCTAAAACAACGAAACCGTATTTTTGCAAAGGCCTTAAAAAACCAAAACAGCATTATAGCCGAACAACCCCAGCAATTTTCAGACGGCCTGTAAACAATTCAACTAGAGCTACCAATACCAATCCCTGCATCAACTAAACAAGTCATGACTCAAAAATTTGATTTAGGACAAGCTGTTTAAAAAACTTTGCAAGCAACAGATAACTTGTTGTTGCTTTTTCTTACAGTTTCGATATAGTTCTTTATGGCTAGTTTGGCACTACCCCTTATATCTAGCTTTCATTGCATTCCCACCTCCATTCGTTGCCAACGGCTCCCTTTCCGATGGCAACCTTTTTTTGACCCGATGGTTTGACAATATTAAAATTGAATCAAATAAAATGATTCGAGGATTTATATTTAATTTTTAAAACAAAACGGCTTATAAAAAATAACGGCTCAATTTAAACAGATATTGCTGCCAATATTTAAAAACAAACAGACCTTTCTTTATCAAGGACCTCATAAAATGCATCATTCTAAGAAACTATTCAAACTAAGCACACTTGCCCTCTGCCTTGCTGCATTACCCCAAGCCACACAAGCTGCCGAAGAGGTACAACAGGCTGAAGTGGAACAAGTTACCGTAGTGGGTAAAAACAAAAGTTTGCGCACTGAAAGTCAAAACAGCTACACAGTATCCGCCCTGCGCTCAACCACGGGGCTGGTGCTCTCTCCGCGGGAAATTCCCCAATCTGTCAGCGTCATTACTAAAAAACAAATTGAAGACCAGGGCATTACCGACTTAGAAGGTGCATTGCAAAACGCTACGGGTATCAATGTTTTCAAAAGCGGCGGACGCACGCACTTCATGTCGCGTGGCTATTTTATCGAACAGTTTGAAGAAGACGGCATTGCCACGCAACTCGGCTCTCCCGGCGGATTCGGCTTAGGCGGCCCGGCCGGCGACCCAACCAGTGCAACTGATATGGCAATGTACGACCACATTGAAGTGGTGCGCGGTGCGGCAGGTTTGACACAGGCAAACAACGAACCCGGCGGCACAGTAAACGCCGTCCGCAAAAAGCCGACTGCAAAACGCCAGCTTTCTGCCGATTTGATGGCAAACTCATGGGGCAAAGTAAACAGCGTCTTTGATGCATCCGGCACCTTAAGCCAAGAACACGGCCTGCGCGGACGCTTTGTCGGCTCGGTTGGCAGCAACAAAACCTTCAAAGACCAATCCGGCGGCCGCGACATCCTTCTGTATGGCGTGATGGACAAAGACATCGGCGACAACAGCAAACTTACCTGGGGCGCAAGCTATCTCAACCAAACCGAAACACCCGATCCTGACGGCCTGCCTATGCGTGCAGACGGCAAAGAGTGGAAACGCAGCCGCTATCTGGGTGCGGATTGGAACGAAGCCCGCCTGAAAAAATACAATCTTTTTACCGAATTTGAACATTATTTCAACGACAACTGGAAACTGAGCAGCAAGTTGGACTGGCGCAAGAATACCAGTTCAAAAGAATATTACACGCTGGGCGGCACAGGTAACGGCATCGGTACAGACGGCCTGGGGACCACATACAGCTTCGACCGTTACGATACAGGCAACCGCCAGTTCACTTTCCAAAACAACTTGACCGGCCGCATCTTCTCTTTCGGCCAAAATCACGACCTCTTCTTCATGCACAGCTATTCCAAAGAGAACGTGAACTCAAGCAACCGCTGGTTTGATGACAGCAGTACCTATGACGCAGATGCCTTTAACGGCAGCGAGAAAGCCAAACCCGATTGGGGTTCTGCCACAGCCAAAGCCCGTGGCGGCAACGGCCGTTATACTACCCATGCCTTTGGTTTGGGCGCGCGCATCAATCCTACCGACAAACTACATATCATCGCAGGCGGACGCTATACCAGCTGGAAACGCGACTTCTATTGGGATCGCAACCTCAAAGACGGAGTAGCAGGTTCATCAGACTCGCTCAAACGCAACCGCTTCGTTCCTTATGCCGGCATCACTTACGACATCACGCCTAAACAAAGCGTTTACGCCGCCTATACGTCCATCTTCAAACAAACGATGAACCGCGACTACAACGACAACCTGCTGCCTCCGATTATGGGACGCAACTACGAACTCGGCTGGAAAGGCGAATGGAACGAAGGCCGTCTGAATACTTCCGTCGCCCTTTACCGCACCGACAAAGACAACAACAACCAACGCGTCAATGCCAAACCGCACGCCTATTGGGAACCGCTCAACCAAAGCAGCCGCGGCTTGGACGCCGAAATTTCCGGCAGCCTGACCGACCGTTGGCAGGTTTACGCAGGCTACACCTTCAACCGCAGCACCAACCGCAACAGCGTCGGGGACAATGTTGAATCGCGCCGAAAAGGCTACAACTTCAGCAGCCATACGCCGAAACATATGTTCCGCCTCTACACCAGCTATATTCTGCCGGTGGATGACGGCAAATGGACGGTCGGACTGGGCTTAAAGAGCAGCAGCAAAACCGCCAACTCCTACGGCTCCATCAAGCAAGGCGGCTACACGGTTTGGAACACCAACGTCCAATACCGCCCGAGCAAAAACTTGCAACTGGGGCTGGCGGTCAACAACCTGACCGACAAACGCTACTACGAAAACCAATACAACCGAGCTGCCAACAGCGACAACTTCTACGGCGAACCGCGCAACGCCGTGTTCAGCCTGAAATGGAAGATGTAGTCCGTCTGCGGTAGCAAAATTAAAAAACAATAATTAAATCATATTCGGCAATCTACCCGACCTACTCCTGACAGACAGGGAACAATTGCCATTGTTGTAAAAGTAAGGGGTTGTCTGAAAACTGCTGTTTGAGTTTTCGGACGACCCCTTTTCCATAAAAACCTCTTAACCCCCACCTAAAGGAGCTGTAATGAACCATCCGATTCGTTATGCCTACCTGCTTGCCGCCGTCCCGCTGCAACTTTCCGCCCAAACTACCGAACAGACGGAACATGTTGACCTGCCCACCGTTAACGTAACCGGACAAAGCCGTACTGCTTCGCGCGACAGTTATACCGTGCCGGTCATGTCCACCGCCACCGGCCTGCCGATCTCCCCCAAAGACACGCCGCAATCCGTCAGCGTCATTACGCGCAAACAAATGGACGATTCGGGCGCGACCACGCTGGAAGACGCATTGAAAACCACCACAGGGCTGAATATTTACAAACAGGGTTTCCAAACCCGCCTTCAATCCAGAGGCTTCGACATCGCTCAGATCAGCGAAGACGGTGTCAATTCGACTGTCTGTACCATGTGCGGCAATAATCCGCACGATGCCAAACAACTGACCGATACCGCACTTTACGACCGCATCGAAGTCGTGCGCGGAGCAACAGGTCTGCGTAAAGCGCAAAGCGAGCCGGGCGGCAGCATCAATGCCATCCGAAAACGCCCGACCGCTGCGCCGCTGCTTGAATTTGATGCAACTGCCGACCGCTTCGGCACGCTGCGCTCTTCCGCCGATGTATCGGGATTCCTCAGCCGCGACAATGGCTTGCGCGGGCGCGCGGTTGCCGTACTTGAAAAAAACAAAAGCTGGCGTAAAAACAGCGACGGCAATAAAGGGATTATTTACGGCGTTATCGACAAGCAAGTCGGGGAAAACGATATGCTGACGTTGAGTGCGATGTACCACCGTGAAAAAGATGTACCTTCCCTGTTCGGACTGCCCGCCAATCCCGACGGCAGCGACCTACGATTGCCGCGCGACAGCTATTTGGGTGCGAACTGGAATCGTGCTGATTACAAAAAAGCCAATATGTTCGCCGAATGGAAGCACTATTTCGGCGATCGTTGGAATCTGACCACTTCCGTTGATTACCGCCGCAACAAATCCGTTACCGAATATGGTTACGTCCCGCAGCGGCAAAATATTTCGCCCGCAGGCACATTGAGTGACGGTTATACTGGCAGAAGCGACCGCAACAACAGTCAATGGACTGTGCAAAGCGATTTAGAAGGAAAATTTGATTGGTTCGGCCGCGAACATGAGTTTTACGCGGGCTATGAATACACCAAAGAAAAATTCGATAATATGTGGCGAGGCACACCCTTGAAAGATGGCAACTATCCTGTTTTTTCTTGGACGGGTGATGAAATTGCCAAACCTGATTGGAACACGACCCGCAATCTCGAAATTCGTAAAACCGTTCCCGACACCCACACGGCGACCATAGCCACCCGCCTGAACATTGCCGACAAATGGCACATCCTGCTCGGCACAAGTTACAGCCGCTGGCGGCAATCACAATATCTGTCATGGATGAAAACCCCCGACAGCCACTATAAAAAAGGCCGTTTCATCCCCTACGCAGGCATTACCTACGATATCACCCCGCAACAAAACCTATATGCAAGTTACACCAGCATTTTCAAATACTCGGGCGATTATTACGACATCAATGACAAGCTCTTGCCGCCTGTAATGGGCAACAGCTACGAAATCGGCTGGAAAGGCGCATGGAACAACAATAAATTGAACACCACCCTCGCCTTGTTTCAAACCGAAAAACACAACCAACCCACAGATACATGGTTGGGTAAAGACCTTGCAACGGGCAATATCCGTCCTTGGGTACGCGGCGACCGCGCCATCTACACGCCTGTACGCATGGAAAGCCGCGGTATTGATGCCGAAATTGCCGGCAACATCACCGACGACTGGCAGATTTTTGCGGGCTATACCTTCAACAAAAGGCGTTATACCTCCACTGCTGCCGCCCAAACCGCAGAGCGCAACGGTCGCGGGGTCGATTTCAGCCAGCACACGCCCCGACATATCTTCCGCCTCAATACCATGTACCGCCTGCCCGGTGCGGCGCACAAATGGACGGTGGGCGGAGGTGTGAACGTCCAAAGCAAATCCAGCCCGATTATAGTGAACGGAGAGAAACAATATTTGGGCGGTTACGCCGTTTGGCATGCAACCGTACAATACGAACCCTCCAAACACACCAAGCTCAGCCTGAAAGTCGACAACCTGACCGACAAACGCTATTACGAAAGCTATGCCCACCGCGCTACCTACCAAGGACATTTCTACGGACAGCCGCGCAATGTAACCTTGAACTTCAAGTGGAAGATGTAGCCGTTGTATGAAGCGAGGTCGTCTGAAAACACAATCCGGCTTTCAGACGACCTCTTACCCCTGCCGTCATACCCGTTCATACCGACATGACGGCATCGGTATTTTCATTTGAACATCTGCAAACAGTCGTCTAAAACCCATCAGGAAACAAAAGCGTCGGATAGCGTGTCTGATACCGTTATCCCGCCGATGCAGATTTTCAGACGACCTCCCGTTATTTGTACCAACACACCATCCATGAACATCCTCAAAAAATTCTTTTACCTTGCCCGCCCTTTTTGGTCGGGGACACACGGTCGCCTCCAATGGCTGATGCTCGCCGTTTTGATAGGGTTTACCCTATTCTCTATTACCATCAGCGTTTGGATTGCCGCGTGGGACAAACGCTTCTACGACGCGCTGGCCGCGTTTGACGGCGCATCCATGCCTTCGCTCATCGTCGAATACCTCGGCTACATGGCGATGATTATCGGCTGCATCGTCTGCGGCGACTGGCTGCAAAAACGCCTCATTTTCCGCTGGCGCACCCACCTGACCAAACAATTCCAGCAAAACTGGCTCGAAGGCCACAAACACTACCGCCTGCGCCTGACCGGCGAACCCGACAACCCCGACCAGCGCATCGCCGAAGACATCTACCTCCTCGCTGACAAAAGCATCGGACTGTTCCGCTCCTTCATCAATAATATTGCCAAATTCAGCGCGTTCGTCGCCGTATTGTGGACGCTCTCCGGCGTACAGACCTTCAATATCGGCGGGCGCGACATCACCATACACGGCTATCTTGTTTGGGTTGCACTGATTTATTCCATCTTCAGCACCATCATCGCCCATCTTGTCGGTCGCAAACTTAAAAACCTCAACATCGACCGCCAGCACCGCGAAGCCGACTACCGCGCAGCCCTTTTACGCGTACGCGACCATGCCGAACAAATCGCCTTCTACAACGGCGGCGAAGCCGAAACAGGCCGTCTGAAACAACGCTACCTCCGCATCCGCGACAACTGGCGACGGCTGACCAACTGCGAATTCCGCCAAGAAACCTTCTGGGCGACCTATGTCCGCATCAGCATCTTCATCCCCATCCTCGCCACCCTGCCCATGTACCTCGCCAAAACCATGACCTTCGGCGACATGATGCAGACCCGCACATCGTTTGCCCGCGTTCAAGACAGTTTCGGCTGGTTTACTGACGCATACCGCCGCCTGATTGAATGGGCGGCAGTCGTCGAACGCCTCTCCGGTTTTCAGACGGCCTTGGAACAAGCAGAACAAAAAAGCTCCTCCCTTCAGTCATACCAAGCAGCTTTGCCGCATCATAGCGGCAAGGTCGTCCTGCAAAACCTTACCGTCCACACCCAAACCGGCAGCCCCCTGCTTACTGATATTCACCTCCAAGCCCGTTCTCCCGAATGGGTATTGCTTGAAGGCAGAAGCGGCATCGGCAAATCCACGCTGCTTCGCGCCCTCGCAGGCTTGTGGCCGTATTACCACGGCAGTTTTTCCCTCGAAGGTAGCCGCCTGTTTTTCCCGCAACGCCCTTACCTGCCTGCGGACACATTGCGTCAAACTGTCAGCTATCCCTATACGGCCTGCCAAGACGACCATTTGATTCAAACCATTTTGGAACAAGTAGGCTTAAGCAGCCCCACGGGTCGGTTGCGCACATTGATGAACGATTTGGACACTTCACACGAATGGCACGGCATCCTTTCCGGCGGAGAGCAGCAACGCCTCAGCCTCGCTCGCGCACTGCTGCACAAACCGCAAATCCTGTTCCTAGATGAAGCCACCAACCAGCTCGATGACGAATCCGCCCTGATGTTGATGCAGACCCTCAAGCAACATTTGCCCGATACTTTGGTCATCGGCATCAGCCACCAATCCAAGATTCAAGCCCTGTTTGATAGCTCTCTGAATTTGAATGAAAAATTATTTAAATGTTAAAATGTGCAAAACGCTTGCTTTCGATCCTAATAAGGGATATAGTACTAAGTAACTAGTTCTTATTGATGAGAGCTACTCCTTGGATACTTGCCTCCGGTTCTCCAACCCGGGGGCATTTTTTTTTGCGTTTTTATTTTATATTTGTATGAATAGGATAAAGACGGAATATAAAAGGTTTTCAGAACACGAGGCCTATAATCTTTATAAAAGATTGACTATAAATAAAAAACACCAATCTCAAATCGATAGTTAAATAAAACCGCAAACCACGCTTTCCCAAACTTTCAGGCCGTCTGAAATCCTCTCTTCAATGCGGTAAAAGGAACAACCGTTACCTTGGCACAGGAACAACGCCTGGCCAACGGAGAGCTGATACCGAAAGGCTCTGTGGTAACGTGGTCGGACAATGCGGTGAAGGTTGTGCGGCCTGATGGGAAAAAGCGGAGATTTAATAGTCGGGATTGGGAACAGAAGGCATTGCCGAAACCTTCTCTATCATCATTAGCCAACTTAACCAGCAAAGAACAAAAAGTAATCAGATATTTAGCTAGAGATAATGGTAAAATTATTGTTAACGGCGAACAAATTCCTGTCAATCGGCTTCCGCAGGACATTAATGTCAAACCAACTCCGCCATCTCCCTTAAATGGTAGTGGAAGAACCATTGGTAAGAGCAAGTCTCAAAACCAAATTATGCAGGACGATGTGGCTTACTTGCGCTCAATGGGTGCAAAAGATATTAGGATCAACCAACAGCAGGTAAACAACCAAATGTGCCGGGTAGGGATCTGCCGCCCGGATGTCCAAGACACCTTGCGTGATTCTAATAAACGAATTTATATCGAATACGATCGCGCCAGTTCGAACCGTGGAGCCGGACATGCATCAAGAGCATTGAGTAATGATCCGGATGCTATTGTAATTTTAAGAACCGTGGATTAAATTATGAATGTAAACAAAGATTTTTTTCTTGCAAAAGACGGCCATCCAAGCCTGAAACAGTTTTATTTTATTGGCGCGCCATTTGAAAAAGCACTGGATCTCTATTTGAAAAGATTAATGGATTTAAGCGACTTTTATCAGAATTTAAAACCGAAACTATCGTATTTGGATGAGGAATATACCCTCAGTCAGAAATTGGATTTCTTGAATCCGCTTGAGATTACCGGATCATCCAAATATTTATTGTTGGAAACGCAGTCTGATTGGTCATTGCTAATAGGTAATAACCGGAACGGCACAGACTTTTCAAGTGTGCCGTATGAAGCCTTGCTGTGGAAAATCAGATTATTGACTATGTATTTACGTCCATATTTTGGCAAAGACGAATTCGGTGCGGTCTCATTTACCCTGTATGAGGGCAGCAAACAGGTTTCCCGTCATGACTGCGAAACCAGAAATGTTATGCTGCATAAAGAAACCAGTCGTGTCGAGTTTATGGAATATGGCACGCCGCTGCCGTTTGAACAGACAGAAAAATATACCGAAAGACTCAAAAAAAACAGGCTGACTGTGGAGATGATCGAAGAATATTGCAAACATTTAGGCATTTCATTATTTGATTTGGACTTCTACCAGTCCAAAGCCGCCCTTATTGAGATATTGAGAAACAAATAACTTCCATCTCTTCAAAAAGACAGTCTGAAAAATATTCAGGCTGTCTTTTATCGTTAATCCCATATTTTAGACGGCCTGTTTAACCCTCTATTGCAAAGCTTGGCACAAGCACCGCTGACCGACGGCAATTAATTACTATATAATCAAACGCATTGTTACCCTACAAAGGAGCCACACCATGACCACAAAAATTAAAATTGGTATCGTCGGTGCAACCGGTTACACAGGCGTTGAATTGTTACGCCTGCTCAGCAGCCACCCTAATGCAGAAGTCACTGCCGTCACCAGCCGAAGCGAAGCCGGTATTGCGGTTGCCGATTACTTTCCCAGCCTGCGCGGCATTTACGACCTTGCATTCCAAACGCCCGAAGATGCCGGGCTTGACCGTTGCGACCTCGTGTTCTTCGCCACGCCCAACGGCGTGGCCATGAAAGAAGCACCGACCCTTGTGGAAAAAGGCGTACGCGTGATTGACCTGTCTGCCGACTTCCGCATCCAAGACATCCCCACATGGGAAAAATGGTACAAAATGACTCATGCCGCGCCGCAACTCGTTTCTCAAGCGGTATACGGCTTATGTGAACTTTACAAAGACGACATCGCCAAAGCCATGCTGGTGGCCAATCCGGGCTGCTACCCTACCTGCGTTTCCCTGCCCTTATTGCCGCTGCTTCAGGCTGGCCGTCTGAAAGCCAACGCGCCTCTGATTGCCGACTGTAAATCCGGTGTTTCCGGTGCAGGCCGCAAAGCCAGCACCCACGCCCTATTGTGCGAAGCAGGCGACAACTTCAAAGCCTACGGCGTAGGCGGCCACCGCCATCTGCCTGAGATCCGACAAACCCTGTCCGGACTTCAAGACCATGTTTCAGACGGCCTGATTTTCGTGCCACACCTTGTTCCGATGATACGCGGCATGCACGCCACCCTGTATCTGCACCTGCAAGAACACACCGATCCTGAAGCCTTGCTGCGCGAATACTACCGCGACAGTCCTTTTGTCGATGTCTTGCCTTCAGGTTCGACACCTGAAACCCGCAGCGTGCGCGGCGCCAACCTCTGCCGTATCAGCATTCAAAAAGCGCCCGATCAAGACGATGTGTGGATTGTTCTTTCCGTCATCGACAACTTGGTTAAAGGCGCAGCCGGTCAAGCCGTGCAGAATATGAACATCATGTTCGGCCTACCCGAAACCACCGGCCTGACTAATGCACCATTGATGCCTTAAGCCATCATTATTGAAAACACAAGGCCGTCTGAAACTTTGATCGTTCAGACGGCCTTTATCGATTCATTCACAAACATTACTCATACACCACGCCGGCAAGCATTTCTTCTTCATTCAAGTTGCCGTACTGCTGCTCCCAATCGTGGGTAGCCTCCACCATATCGCATTCTTTGGCAAAAGCCAGCAGCCTGCCGTCCATCTGATCCAGACTCAAGCTGCCCAAGCGTTCGCATTCCGAAGCCGTCAGATTACCTTCTGCCTCATGCGCCTCCGAAGATCCGAAAGGCAGAGCAAAAAAACCCAGTACCAACGCCAGCAGCACCCAAAAAGTATTTTTACGCGAACGAGTCATTTCACACCTCTCATCATAATCATATAGCAGGTTTAAATCAGAAAAACTAAACCAAATAAAATTAAACTAAGAAAAATCGAACATAAAATTAGAAATATCGACTTATCTAAGACAAATCGAATAATACTAAGAAAAAATAGAATGTGCAATACTTTTTCTTAGATGAAGTAATTTTTTTCTTACAATTTTATAAAAACTAAGGTAAAATACACTCAAATCGTCCAAACCATATAAAAAACATACCTCCATAAAGGCATAAACATGGATACCTTTAAAGACCGCCTGGCTTTCTTATGGAAAGATGAAGCCCGCCAAGCCAAAATTGCCGCCGACATCGATATGACCATCGCCGGATTCAGCCGTATCTGGAACGAAGGCGGCCTGCCGAAATCGGAAACGCTAAAAAAAATCAAACAACTTAAAGGCTGCAGCATAGACTGGCTTTTGACAGGCGAAGGTTCTCCCTTCCCCGATTCCGAAGCCCCAAAAGCCACGGCAACCGACACACTGGGCAACCCTGTCGATATAGACGAATTTGTCTTCGTACCGCGTTACGACATCCAAGCCGCGGCCGGACACGGTCAGCTCGTCGGCGATGAGCAACCCATGTTCGCCATGGCGTTCCGACGCTATTGGATTGAAAATTATGTAACGCGCGACATCAAAAACCTTTCCGTTATCTCAGTCAAAGGCGACTCGATGGAAGGCGTGCTGAATGATGGCGACACCATCCTCATTAACCACGGCCAAACCACGCCGCGCGACGGCCTCTATGTTTTACGCCTCAACGAAAACCTTTTGGTCAAACGCCTGCAACTGATACCCGGCGGCATCGTCAACGTCATTTCTGCCAACGAGGCCTACCCTACTTTTGAAATCGACTTGAAAAACCCGACCGACGACGTCGCCATCATCGGCCGTGTCGAATGGTTTGGCAGAAGTATCTAAATCTGACATACTGGTCTTGAAATTTCTGCCATGCCCTCCATGTAAACTGGCAGACCCTGTCTGCACAAACTTGCCTTGACTAACGGTTTGCGCGACAATAGTAAAAATATTCATATAAAAGGAATCACATCATGTCAGACGAAAGCCCTATTATCTTTACTGACAGCTGCTGCACCAAAGTTGCCGACCTGATTGCCGAAGAGAACAATCCCGATTTGAAATTGCGCGTATTCGTCAACGGCGGCGGTTGCTCCGGCTTCCAATATGGTTTTACCTTTGATGAAATCAAAAACGACGACGATTTTGAAATCCAGAAAAACGGCCTGACGTTCTTGGTTGACCCGATGAGCTACCAATATCTGGTTGGTGCGGAAATCGACTACACTGAAAGCCTGCAAGGTTCTCAATTCGTCATCCGCAATCCGAATGCAGAGACAACTTGCGGTTGCGGTTCGTCCTTCTCCGTATAAACAATCCGTTTTTGCCACAAAAAACAGGCCATCTGTATCTTCAGACGGCCTTTTGTGTGAATTTATTTTAAACAATTTTATATTTACCTTATAATAATAATATCGGGCGTGAATATTTACTCTACGATAGACATAACATTGGACATGCATATTTCCATATAAATAAAAAATTATTGTCCAGCCGATTAACGACACAAAGGCAAACCGTACTTGGTCTGTCTGAGACTGCAGCCTCTGTTCTGGCTCGTATCATAAGCCAAGACAGCTCAAACACAATAACAAAACCTTAGGCCAAACCCATTTGGTTGACGCAGTCGAAATACTCATGGGATATCAATGAGCAAACAAGAAAAATTTTTCGACGTATACGTTTCCTATCCGCCAAACACGGATAGGGAGCGCATCCATGCCTGCCTGTATGAAAACCTGCCCGAAAACGAAGTTGAGAGCCTGATTCAAGCCTTGGCCGAGCGTCCGCAAGCCATTGTGGCCGAGAAATGCACCCAAGACGAGCGAGAAAATGCGCAGCATTACTTCGGCTATTTGGGTTTGGACGTGATCGTCCGTCAGGCTATGGAATTGGAAGCGGTTGAAGAAGAAGCCGTATTGGCAGTCAACACTCCCGACCCTATCCAATGCCCCGTCTGCATGACGATTATTGACGAACTAGATTCACAGGAATGTAAAACCTGCCACTTTGATTTGACAGAAAAAAATGAGCTTGCCATCCAGCGCAAGCGCATTGAATGGCAGGAAAGAATCTCTTTCGAGCATAAAAAACAAACCGAAATTGCCCACAAGCTCAAATATGAACGTGAGCAGGAAGAGAAAAAACTGCGCAAAAAAATCCGTGCCGAATTGGAATCCCAATTACGCAAAGAGTTAGGCCAAAATCCTGAGCTGGCCGCACTTGCAGCGAGGAAGAAAACACGGTTTCTGCTTACAATGGCTATCGTATTCGCCGTTTTGAGCCTGCTTGCACTCGGCTATATCGCTGCAAAATTCTTCTAAACTGATTTCAAAACTTAAGGCCGTCTGAAAAACAGATTTTCAGACGGCCTTTTATTTCCTTATTTATTGAACCATTTCAATCAAGCCTCTTGCACATCAACATCCACCGACCATCTGATTTTGCCGTCGCGGTTTTGCTGCAATACCTGTACCCACAAACTCACGGCGCGGTGCAAATCCTGTCGGGACGGAGATTCGAGGAAGATTTGCGCGCGTTCGCGTTCGGCGAGGCGCACCATCAGCATGGGGGCGGCGCCGAACTGGGAGACGCTTTCGGGCAAAAGCGGGGCGAGAGTTTCTTTGGCGGCGTTGAGAAATTCCATCGCATCGGCAACACGCGGCGCGTCGGCGCGAATGGCGGTTTGAAAACCGAAGGGCGGCATGGCGAACATTTGCCGCTCGTTCAATTCGTTTTCGGCAAACATGGCGTAGTCCTGCGCTTTGACGGCGGCGAAGACGGGATGTTCGGGCAGTTGGGTCTGTATCAACACCTTGCCGGGTTTGTCGGCGCGCCCCGCCCTGCCGGATACCTGCATCAGCTCGGCAAACAGCCTTTCCGGCGCGCGAAAGTCCGCGCTGTACAGGCTGCCGTCGGCGTTCAACACGATAACAAGGTTGAGTCGCGCGAAATCATGGCCTTTGGCGAGCATCTGCGTGCCGACCAAAATGTCGATTTCGTTTTCGGCGATGCGGCGGTACAAATCTGCCCAGTCGTTTTTGTGCGCCGTGCTGTCCCTATCGACGCGGACGACGGCGGCCTTGGGCAGGAAGGCGCGCAGGGTTTCTTCGACGCGCTGCGTGCCGTGTCCGACGGCGGTCAGGTCTTGGTTGCCGCAGTCGGAGCATTTGAACGGGATGGGTTCGCGGTGGTCGCAGTGGTGGCAGCGCAGTTGGCGGGCGCGTTGGTGCAATACCATTTTGGCGGAGCAGTTCGGGCAGCCGAAGGTATGGCCGCAGTCGCCGCAAAACAGCGCGGGTGCGAAGCCGCGCCGGTTGAGGTACACCAACGACATGCCGCCCGCTTCAAAGTTCTGTTTTAAAAGCTGCAAGGCTTGCGGCGAGAAGCCGTTGTCGAGTTTCAGACGGCCTACGTTGAGGATGTCCACTTGCGGCAGTTGCGCGGCGGTATGGGCGCGTTCGGTCAGTTGCAGCAGGCGGTACGCGCCGCTTTGCGCCTTGTGCCAACTCTCCAAGCTGGGCGTGGCGCTGCCCAAGATGACGGGGCAGCCGCTCTGCTTCGCCCGCCACACCGCCAAATCGCGGGCGTGGTAGCGCAATTCGTTGTCTTGTTTGAACGAGCCGTCGTGTTCCTCATCGACCACAATCAGCCCGACATCATCCATCGGCGTGAACACCGCCAACCGCGTGCCGATCACCAGCTTCGCCTGCCCCGACATGGCGCGCAGATAATCCTGCGTGCGCTTGCCTGCCGCCATCTGGCTGTGCAACACGGCGGTCGGCACGTCGGCAAAACGGTCTTCCACCCGCTTCAAAAGCTGCGGCGTGAGGTTGATTTCGGGCAGCAGAAACAACACCTGCCGCCCCTGCGCCAACACTTTCGCCATCGCATCGAAATACACCTCGGTCTTGCCGCTGCCGGTAATGCCGTACAGCAAAAACGGCTGAAATTTACCAAAGGCCGTCTGAATTTCATCGGAAGCCTTCTGCTGGTCGGCGTTTAATACAAATTCAGAGTGCGAAGCCTGCCCGTGGTACGACCTCAATACAGGTTTCGCCGCTTCCGTCGTTTCAATCCAGCCTTGTTCCGCCCAATCTTCGATTAACTTCGCCGCCTGCGCGTTCACCTGCTTCAACACCGCCATCGTCATTCCGCCCGACAGCAGCGCATCCCACAAAGCCGCTTTTTTGTTGAACCGCGCCGGCGGCGGCGTTTGCGCCCTGCCCGCTTCGTTCAGCGCGTAAAACAACGGCGGCTGCGGCATTTCCACCGCGCGCGTTTCCTTCAAACCCTGCGGCAGTGCGGCAAACACCGCCTGCCCCGTCGGATAGTGGTAATAACGCGACGTAAACGAGAGCAAATCACGCCAGCTTTCGGGCAGCGGCGGTTCGTCCGAAAAGGTCGTCTGAATACTCAAAATCCGCGCCGCATCCATATCGGGCGCAATATCCGTTTCCCACACAATCCCGATCACGGTCTTGTTGCGGAAAGGCACAAGCACCCGTGCTCCCTGCGGCAGCGGCTCGGAATGGGAATAAGTCAAAAGGCCGTCTGAAAGCGGCACGTTTACGGCAATACGGTGATAGAACATACAAACAATCAAATTATTTTTTCGTATTTTAACAGCCGAAAGCTATTTTCAGACGATAATTTGAGCCTGAGTACAATGCAGACATGACAGAGGTTTGATACAATGCCTTACTTTCAACACACGCAAGTCTCTCGCATGAAAACCAAGTTAATCAAGATCTTAACACCGTTTACCGTCCTTCCTTTGTTGGCATGCGGTCAACCTGCCGTATCCAATGCCAACGCGGCGCCTGCCCCTGCTGCCAAAGCGGAAGCGCCTGCCGACAAATCCGTTGCTGCTTCTTTGAAAGCGCGTTTGGAAAAAGTCTATGCCGCCCAAGATTTGAAAGTTTTGAGCGTCAATGAAACACCGATTAAAGGCATTTACGAAGTTGTCGTCAGCGGCAAACAAATCATCTATACCGATGCCAAAGGCGACTATATGCTCGTTGGCGACCTCATCAACGTCAACACGCGCCAAAGCATGACTGAAGAACGTGCCGCCGATTTGAACAAAATCGACTTCGCTTCGCTGCCTTTGGACAAAGCCATCAAAGAAGTTCGCGGCAACGGCAAATTGAAAGTCGCTGTTTTCTCCGATCCGGACTGCCCGTTCTGCAAACGCTTGGAGCATGAATTTGAAAAAATGACCGACATCACGATTTATACCTTCATGATGCCGATTCCAAGCCTGCACCCTGATGCCGCGCGCAAAGCCGAGCTGTTGTGGTGCCAACCCAATCCGACCCAGGCATGGATCGACTGGATGCGTAAAGGCAAACTCCCAAGCGGCAAAGCAAACTGCGAAAACCCTGTTTCTGAAACCACTTCATTGGGCGAACAATTCGGCTTCAACGGCACGCCGACCGTGGTCTTCCCTAACGGCCGCAGCCAAAGCGGTTACAGCCCTATGCCTCACCTCAAAGAAATCATCGAGAAAAACCAGTAATACTTTTCAGGTTTAATCTCCATAAAGGACGCTTTACGCGTCCTTTTTTCATACCGACCGCCATCAATTGCTTTCAGACGGCCTCAATACAAACAAATACAAAAAAAGGACGTGTCCGCCACGTCCTTTTTCCCTTTACCTTACAGGTAGAATTTTTCAATTACTTTCAGGTTTTCATCCAATTTGTACACCAGCGGCTGACCGGTTGGGATTTCCAAGCCCATGATGTCTTCGTCGGAAATGCCTTCGATGTGTTTGGCCAAAGCGCGCAGGGAATTGCCGTGTGCCGCAACCAATACACGTTTGCCGCTCAAGATGGCCGGAGCGATTTGGTCTTCCCAGAAAGGCAGGACGCGCTCAAGGGTAACTTTGAGGTTTTCGCCATCAGGTACGACATCGCTAGGCAGGTTGGCATAGCGGCGGTCGTTGTGGGCGGAGTGAGGGTCTTTAGGATCCAGCAGCGGAGGCAGGGTATCGTAGCTGCGGCGCCAGATGTGGACTTGCTCGTCGCCGTATTTTTCTGCGGTTTGTTTTTTATCCATACCTTGCAGCTGACCGTAGTGGCGTTCGTTCAAACGCCATGATTTAATTTGTGGAACAAACAGTTGGTCGGATTCTTCCAAAACGATGTTACAGGTTTTGATGGCACGGGTCAGAACGGAGGTAAAGGCGATGTCAAACTCGTAGCCCTTCTCTTTCAACTTTTTACCTGCTGCCGCGGCTTCTGCCAAACCTTGCTCGCTCAGCTTGACGTCGCGCCAGCCGGTGAAAAGGTTTTTCGCATTCCATTCGCTTTGTCCGTGACGGATGAATACTAATTCCATGATAGTTTGCTCCAATGAAGTTTGGGAAAGGGTATTTATATCACACTTTGCCGCCGCGCTGATAACGCCGGCGGTTACTTTTGATATGTTGCAAGTTTGCTTTTAGTCTTCAGACGGCCTTGTCGGAAGGTAAACGTCAAAACGCGTGCTTTTGCCTGTGTATTGATAAGCAGGTTTGCGCCCGTCGAGAAATTCGCCCAAGCGTGGGCGTTTGACGACAATGCGCTTTTTGGCAATATTCAACGCTGCGTCCAACAACTCGGCTTCGTCTTGTGCCGCGCCGACCAAGTCGTGAAAGTAAGCCATTTCTTTTTTCACGGCGGCGGTTTTGCGGCGTTCCGGATACATCGGGTCGAGATACACGATATCGGGTCTGCCGTTTTGCGTTGCCAATTCCTGCATTAAATCAACGGCATTACCGAAGTGCAAAGTAATGCGTTGGGCAATCTCCCGTGTTTCTTCACTTTGGCCTGCCCTGTTGAGGCCGTCTGAAAGTAGACAGGCAACGGCGGGATTTTGTTCAAAAGTGTGTACCTTCAAACCCAACGAGGCAAACACAAAACTGTCGCGCCCCAGTCCGCCGGTAGCGTCCCAGACAGTCGGTTGCGTAGTGTGGTTGACGGCTTTGGCAATCAACTCGCCTCCACCTTTAGTACGCCGATAATGGGCGGCACCGCCATCAAAATCAACGCGGACACGGCCTTTTTCACCGGCGCGGCACAAGCTGATTCCGCTTTCGTCAGCGATAAGGAAACTGCCTTCTTCAGGCTGCCGGTCGATAACGGTCAGCCCGAAAGGCGCGGCAAGGCTGCGAAGTTCGGTAGATGAAGTTTCGTCAAAATAAATCTTGTACATAAGGCTTATGTTTCAGACGGCCTTGAAAACTCAGGCCGTCTGAACGTTTTAATTGATGTCCAAGCGTTCCATGCGGTAGCGCATAGAGCGGAAGCTGATGCCCAAAAGTTTGGCGGCTTGGGTACGGTTGTAACGGGTTTGCTGCAAAGCCTGCTCGATGATGCTGCGTTCCACTTGGTCGAGGTAATCCTGTATCTGCATGGTCCGCGGATCAAACGGCGGAATCGGGCTGTGATTGAGTGTAGTTTCGCGTGCATCAGGTTCGGCAATATCGTCAAAAGAGAAGCCGCTGCGTTCAGCCTTAACCTGTGGGGCGTTTTGAATCTGCAAGTCATCCACTTGTATCACTTGGCCAACCGTCAGTGCAACAGCACGCTCGAGGATGTTTTCCAACTCGCGGAAGTTGCCGGGATAGCTGTAATGCAACAGGGCTTCTTGGGCTTTCGGGCTGAGTTTGTAGGTTTGATTGCCGTGACGGTGTTTGTACAGCAGATACAAAATCAGCGCGCCCAAGTCTTCGCGCATTTCGCGCAAAGGCGGCATGTGCAGGGTGACAACGTTGAGGCGGTAATACAAGTCCTGACGGAACGCGCCGCTTTCAACCAAAGCTTCGAGGTTTTTATGGGTCGCACAAATAATGCGCATATCCACAGGGGTTTCCCGCGCATCGCCGATACGGCGCACGGCTTTTTCTTGAATGGCGCGCAGGAGTTTGACCTGCATGGCAAGCGGC
Organism: Neisseria sp. HMSC069H12; assembly: GCF_001812735.1. Classification (NCBI taxonomy): domain Bacteria; kingdom Pseudomonadati; phylum Pseudomonadota; class Betaproteobacteria; order Neisseriales; family Neisseriaceae; genus Neisseria; species Neisseria sp. HMSC069H12. Next base: position 22,086 of record NZ_KV810242.1, on the reverse strand, counting down.
AGATCGGCAACTTCGTCAAGGAACAAAGTACCGCCGTCAGCATGTTGGAAAAAACCTAAACGGTCTTGATCCGCGCCAGTAAAGCTGCCTTTTTTGTAACCGAAAAATTCGCTTTCCATCAGGTTTTCAGGAATGGCACCGCAGTTGACGGCAATAAACGGTTTGTCGGCACGGTCGGACAGTTCGTGAATCGTGCGCGCCGCCTGCTCTTTACCCGTACCGGACTCGCCGGAGATATAAACGGGAACAAGGCTGTGGGCCAATCTGCGAATCAGGTGGCGCACTTCGACCATTTGCGGCGAGGTGCCCAACAGGCGCGGCATATCGTCCTCGCCTTCCAATATAGGTGCGTCTTGTTGCAGAGCAGGATTGATGTTACTGGCCAAAAAACGCTCTTTTAAGGAATTGAGTCCTTCCGGAACAGTCAAAGGTCGGTTAAATTCACTCTGTACGCTCTTAGGAGGCGTAACAACAGGCTTGGCCGGCTGAGGTTCGGGTTTATACAGGGCGGCAGAAACTGGCGCAGGCTGCGATTTGACTTTTTCAGACGGCGTGGGTTCGGCAGTATTGTCTGAAACCGATACTGCCGATTTAACCAATGATCGCAACTGCGACAGCGTAATCGGTTTTTGCAGATAATCAAACGCCCCTGCTTTCAAGGCTTCAACGGCTTGGTCGGCATTGCCGAAGGCTGTAATCACGGCGACGGGGGTGTCGAGCATCAACTCGTCGATGTATTGGACAACCTCGAGGCCGGAGCCGTCGGGCATACGCATATCGGTCAGCACCAGCGAATAATCGTTGTTGCCCAGCTTGTCTTTGGCTTCTTCAACACCAGCCGCAATATCGACGCGCAGACCCATTTTCATCAGGGTCATTTCCATCAGGTCGCGGATGTCTGCCTCGTCATCAACAACCAAAACCGGCTCTTGCAATTTATTCATCCCGCGCTTGCTCCTTCGGTAAAATCAATTCAAACCCGTTCATTTCAGGGTGATAATGCAGCTGCCCCATATTGGCGTGTGCCAACTCGCGTGCGACGTAAAGCCCCAAGCCGGTGCCTTGTTTTTCGGTAGTGTAAAACGGCTCGAACAAATGATTTCGTACATCGGGCGGCACGCCTTTGCCGTTGTCCGCCACTACGATGGAAATATGCATCCTGCCGCTAGGGCGGATAAGGACGGTAATGGCGTTTTCGTCCTGACGGCTGTGTCGCCACGCATTGTTGCACAAGTTCCACATCACTTGCTGCAAGTGCATAGGATCGACCAATACGGTCAGGTTGTTGCCGTTCATATTCATGCGCAGACAGCCGATGGCATCGGGATTGTTCAAGGTAAATTCCTGCTTGAACTCCAACCAGAATTTCATCAGATTAATCGGCTGGCGGCTGATGTTGTCTCGTTTGTTAAACAGGGATACGTCTTCCAACATCTTGTCGATGCGTTGGATATTGCTGTCGATGATGTTGTAGAGCTTGGCCTTGAGCGCGTCTGCCTCATTGCCCTCTTGCAACAAATCGCTGGCATGACGGATGGCAGACATCGGGTTGCGGATTTCGTGGGCAAGGTTGGCAGTCAACTGTCCGAGCGAAGTCAGCTTGGTGGACATGGCCTCCGCAGCCACTTCACGCAATGAGCGGACGTACAACATCAGCAGCTCGGTTTGCTCCTGAATCAGCGGAACGGCACGGACGTGCATGGCGTGTTGGAAAATATGGATATCGGTTTCAAAAGGTTTGTCGGGTTGACGCTGCCAGCGTGTGACCAGTTCGCCAAACACGATTTCCTGCTGATCGATAATCAGACTGGGGAAATAGATTTTTGCCTGCTTGTTAAACAGCCACACGCGTTGGGTCGCATCAATCACCACAACCGCTTCCTGAACGCGGTTCAAAACCAAATGGTTCAAGCCGCTGATACGGCGGTATGCCAGTTGATGGCGGCTGGCGGACTCTGTAGCCTGCTCCAAATAACGGGCGGCAAACGATGTCAACATTGCCACCAGATAGCCTGCGCCGATCAGCATCAAAGAATTCGCCATTGATTTCGCGTCCCAATTAAACGAATCAAAACGCATACTGCCGTCTAAAAACAGGTTCAAAATAAACAACATTGCCGTATAACCTGCATACAGCATGGGGTAATGACCATAACTGAGCAGACACGACGTGGCGACAAACGGCAAAACCAAAATCCCGAAACCGGAAGCCGTACCGCCGGAGATATACACCAAAACCATCATCATGGTGATGTCGACCACAGCGCTGGCATTGGGCAAATCCAAAGACTGCCACTGCCAGCCCGGACGGAACACGGAGAGCATAATCAGGAAGAAATACAGCGTTACCCAGATATAAAACGCAACGTCCGGCAACGAAACGCCAATCAGGTTGCCGCCCGTGTAGCTGCCGAAAGCGTGCAAAACCAAAAGCGGTAAGACGATGGCTATTCGGGCAATGTTGATTACACCGGGAATCCGCTCCCTCAGATTACCCAGTTCTTGAAGATTGGCTCTGTTCATAAGTGAACCTTTTTTATTATCATGCAATGTCGTATAAATTTAATTTATTTAGATATATTTGTTCTTGTTTCAGGACAAACTTTTCAGATGGCCTGAGATTTCCAATACCTTGCCTTTTTTACCGCGTTTGCCGTCAATATCGGCAATACGCAGTTTTTCCTGATATTCTGCACCGCGTCGGCCGACCGATACAACGGTAAACTCAGGAGAGGTCGTCACCATAATGTGTTCCAAAGATGCACCATCGGCCAACGACATCAGCTGCAAACCGCGGCCTTTAGGCATGACTTTGAGTTCGCCGATGGAAAACGCCAAGAGGCGGTGGTCGCTGCTGGCCAGTACGATTTTGCAGTCGGGATTGATGAGCGAGGAGGCATAAACCGCAATCGGCGGCAGGACGGTTTCGCCGCTGTCCACGGTCATCACCACTTTGCCCGCTTTCACGCGTCCGACCATATCGCCCAGCTTGGCGATGAAGCCGTAGCTGCCGCTGCCTGAAAGCAGGTAGTGCTGTTCAGGCTGACCGGTGAGCATGGCGACGGGCTTCGCGCCGTTTTGCAGCTCGATTAACGATGAAACCGGCACGCCGTCGCCGCGTCCGCCGGGGATTTCGGCGGCATCGAGCGTGTAGGTTCTACCCAATGAGTCGAGAATGACGACGGGTAAAACGGTACGGCCTTCAAGGGTTTGTTTGAGGCGGTCGCCTTCTTTGAACGCGGTTTGGCTCAAATCGAGATTATGTCCGGCTCGGCTACGTATCCAGCCTTTTTCCGACAGAATCAGCGTGATGGGTTCGTCGGCGGTGGTCTGCGTCAACACGGCGCGTCCGGCCTCTTCCACCAGCGTGCGGCGCGCGTCGCCGAACTGCTTCATGTCCGCCTGCATCTCTTTGATAATCAGCTTGCGTTTTTCGTTTTCGTCGCCCAAAAGGATATTCAGACGACCTTGTTCTTCGCGCAATTCGTTCAATTCTTTTTCGAGTTTGAAACCTTCCAAACGCGCCAGCTGACGCAGGCGGATTTCCAAAATGTCTTCGGCTTGGATTTCAGTCAATCCGAACGCCGCCATCAAATCGGTTTTGGGGTCGTCTGATTCGCGGATGACTTTAATCACTTCGTCGATGTGCAGAAAGACTTTCAGACGGCCTTCAAGGATGTGCAGCCGTTTTTCCACTTGGTTCAAACGGAATTTCAGACGACGTGTTACGGTCACGACGCGGAAATCCAGCCATTCCTGCAAAATCGTTTTCAGGTTTTTCTGCGCAGGGCGGTTGTCCAGCCCCATCATCACCAAGTTCATCGACACATTGCCTTCCAGCGAAGTCTGCGCCATCAGCGTGTTGATGAAGGTATCCGTATCGATGCGGCTGGATTTGGGCTCGAACACAAGGCGCACGGGATGCTCGCCGTCGGACTCGTCGCGCACGCGGTCGATTAAATCCAGCATCAGCTTTTTGGTATTGAGCTGGTCTTGGTTCAGCTGTTTTTTGCCTGCTTTCGGTTTCGGGTTGGTTTGTTCTTCGATTTCGGCAAGGATTTTGGCGGAATTGGCGTTTGGCGGCAGCTCAGTCACAATCACGCGCCACTGTCCGCGCGCCAATTTCTCGATTTCATAACGCGCACGCACGCGCACGCTGCCTTTGCCTGTCTCGTAAATCCGGCGCAATTCGTCCGCCGGCGTGATGATTTGACCGCCGCCGGCAAAGTCGGGAGCGGGAATATATTGCATCAGGTCGGCGGTTTCCAGCGTCGGCTTTTTCAACAACGCAATCGCCGCCTGCGTCACTTCGTTCAAATTGTGCGACGGAATCTCGGTCGCCATGCCCACCGCGATGCCTGACGCACCGTTGAGCAACACCATAGGCAGGCGGGCTGGCAGGTGCAGCGGCTCGTCAAACGCGCCGTCGTAGTTCGGCACGAAATCCACCGTCCCCTGATTGATTTCGGACAACAGCAATTCCGCAATCGGCGTCAGCCGCGCTTCGGTGTAACGCATCGCCGCCGCCCCATCGCCGTCGCGCGAACCGAAGTTGCCGATGCCGTCGATTAAGGGATAGCGCAAGGTAAAATCCTGCGCCATGCGGACCATCGCCTCATAGGCGGAACTGTCGCCGTGCGGGTGGTATTTACCCAAAATCTCACCGACCACGCGCGCCGATTTCACCGGCTTCGCCCCCGCCGTCAAACCCATATCGCGCATGGCAAACAAAATGCGCCGCTGCACGGGCTTTTGGCCGTCTGAAACTTCAGGCAGCGCGCGGCCTTTAACCACGCTCATGGCGTATTCGAGATAGGCGCGTTCGGCGTATTGACCTAATAGCAGGTAGTCTTCGCCGATAGGAGATGGGCTTGGAGCGGAAATGTGTTCTGTCATCAGGATGGTAAAACGAAATAAATTAAAGAAGGATATTGTAAAGCAAAATCGGTAGTCATAGCCAATTTGAGTGATGAACGGTAGTGCAGCGACAATAAGGCTTACCGAATCAGGTCAGCAAATGGAATCCGTTTCGACAAAAAAGGCCGTCTGAAACCATTTCATGTTTCAGACGGCCTTTTCATTTTGGTTTTAAATCAAAACTTCATTATTCTGCAGTAGCCGGTTTGGCCACAGTTTTAATGGTTAAGGTCAACGCGGCGGAAATGGCGAGGAAAACACCGGCAAACGTCATCGCGTTGGCAGGGTTTGAACCCAAGAAGGTTTTGTACACCCAGCCGAAAGATACGGTTTCAATCAGCATTGGAATCACAATCATCATGTTCACAATACCCATGTACACGCCGTAACGTTCTTTCGGAATAGAACCGACCACAATCATAAACGGCACGCCCATCATACTTGCCCAACCGACACCGAAACCAATCATCGGGGCAAACATCAGGTATTTGTTGCCGATGTGCGGAATGGTGAGCAAGGCCAGCGCGGCAAGGGTTACGGCAAAGGCGTGAACATATTTGGCGGCATATTTGCGCGCCATCCACATCAGGCCGAAGGCGGAGATAAAGGTTACAACGTTGTAGAAACCGTTTACCAAACCGGTCCATGCAACCGCTTGACTATACGCTTCGGTATTTTCAACAGTCGAATCCCAAACGGATTGGACGATACTGTGGGAAATATATTGCCAGTAGATAAAGAGTGCGTACCATTGGAAGAGATACACCAAAGCCAGTTGCCACAGGGCAGTCGGCATTTCGCATACAGCAACGATAATATCTTTAACAGCATGAGCCGGACCACTTGGTTACGCCTTAATAGCCGCCATTTCCGCAGGACTAGGCTCGCGTTCGGATGTCGATAAAACAGTAACCAAAACCGAACCGATAGAGCAAACCGCACCAATATAGAATGAGCCGAATACCCAATAAGGAATACCCACTTCGGAAGTTTGTTGCAACCAGCCGATTTGCTGGAAGATGTAGAGGGAAACGTTGGCCAGGGTAATACCCAAACCGGTAAACACAGACTGCATCAAGAAACCGGTAGATTGCTGATGTTCGGGCACAGTATCGGCAATAAAGGCACGGAAAGGTTCCATTGCAGTGTTGTTACTGATGTCCAAGAGCCACAGCAGCAATACGGCCACCCACAATGCGGTAACGTGCGGATAAATAAAGAGACAGAGGCTGCAGCCGATGGCGCCAATCAAGAAATACGGACGGCGGCGGCCCAATCCCGGCACCCAAGTGCGGTCACTCATCGCACCAATCATCGGCTGCACCAGCGAACCGGTAATCGGACCTGCCATATTCAAAATCGGCAATTGGCTCGGGTCGGCATGAAGAAAGCTAAAAATCGGATTAATCGCAGTTTGCTGCAACCCGAAGCTATATTGAATACCGAAGAAACCGAAGTTCATCAGCATAATCTGGCGAAGTGTCATCGCCACTTGTGGGGAGATTTTCATAGGAAGGCTACTCCTGGGTAATAAACTATGGAAACAACAAACTCCAATTTCAGCGGTATGACGCTTTTATTATATTTGGGCTGCCCTTTTTACTAAGGCAACTCCGTTTTCAGACGGCCTTTATTTTGACCGTTTGCATGATTCTTATTTTGATGTGTGTTTGTATTGTTTAAAGTTTATTTTCAGGCCGTCTGAAACTATTTATTAATCACAGACTGACGCCAGATGGTTTCCCCAACGACCTTGACTGACTGAACCGAGCCGGTCGGGTGTTCAATGTGTTGAAACAGCAAATCCGCCGCCATCGCGCCCATGCGCAAATAGGGCAACTCTGTACTGGTCAACGGCGGAAACAGCGTCTCCGCAATCGCGCTGTGGTTATCATAGCCGGCAACCGAAACTTGCTCGGGAACCCGCATGCCGCGTGTCCTCAAAATCCCGTACACGCGCACCGCCATTTCATCGTTGCCGCAGCAAATTACCATCGGCGGAAGCGGCAAAGACAGCAGCTTCAAAATAGCCGAAATCAAAGACCCGCTGTCGTTGCTGAAGTCAGGATAGCCAGTTTGCACCAAATCAGGATCGAAGACGATATCCGAATCAGCCAAAGCACGGCGGTATCCGGCCAATCTCAAACGCGTCGCTTCTACGCCCGGTTGCAAAGTCACATAAGCAATCCGTTTGTGTCCGCTTTGGATAATCCGGCGCACCAAGCCATACTGCCCTGCTTCATCGTCCGGCAAAACCGCCGGCGTACCCGCCGAATCAAAACAGTTGACCAACACCATCGGACAACGGTTGGGCACTTCCGGCAGCAATACTTCCTGATGGAAACCTGCCACATATAAAATCCCCTCGGCACAATGCTCCATAAAGGTACGGATCAGCGGCTCCATCTGACCGGGCTGACCCGGCTTATTATCGATGTCGGCAATCATCAAAATCTTGCCTTGTGCGCGAATCTGCTGCTGAATGCCCTTAATCAAGAACATATCCGGTATGCCGTGCCCGCCCGTATTCTCGCCTGTCCGCGAAATGGCGCCGATAATCAGGCCGACCAATCCGGAACGGTGTGACCGCATAATCCGCGCCGCAGAAGACGGGATATAGCCCAAAGCAGCAATCGCTGTTTCTACTTTGGAACGGGTTTTCTCACTGACCGGCGCATCGCTGTTAATCACCCGACTGACCGTCTTGGGAGATACCCGGCATAAGCAGCGACATCATAAATTGTAGCCATCTTACGGACCCGCCCCGACAAGATTTCAATAATGTTACATAGGATAACACAGCAGACATCGGTGTCATACCCCATTTTTTACAGAAACTTGATGATAATCAACCGTTTATATTGCATTTTGCATACATTTCTTAAACAAAACCGCCCCTACCACCTCCCAAAAGTTGTCCAAATTTGTTAAACTACAAACAACTACAAAAAGCAGAAAATAGATACCCTGCTTGTTTACCGTTACATACTAAGGAAACGAGATGTCCGCATACTCAGACGCATGGCAGGCCTTGGAAGCCTATCATGCCGATACTCAACACGTTACCCTGCGCGAACGCTTCGCCGCAGATGCCGAACGTTTCAACAATATGCACGAAATTCTGCACGGTTTGTTATTTGATTACAGTAAAAACCGCCTAGATGAAAACACCCTTGATTTATTGTGCAAACTGGCCGAAGCAGCCGATTTGCCACAATATATGCAGGCCATGAGCAGCGGTGAAAAAATCAACACCAGCGAACACCGCGCCGTCCTCCACACTGCCCTGCGCCTGCCTGCCAATGCCAAACCTGTTTACGTTGACAGCGAAAACATCGTGCCCAATGTTCATCACGAACTCAACCGCGCACTCGAGTTCGCACGCCAACTTTTAGACGGCACCCACGCAGGCATTACCGGCAAACCGATTACCGACTTGGTTCACATCGGTATCGGCGGCTCCGACTTGGGTCCGCGCATGGCCACACAGGCGCTGCAACCCTATTGGCAAAACATCCGCGTCCACTTTGTCAGCAACTCCGATGATGCCGACCTGACTCAAACCCTTCTCGGCCTCAATCCCGAGACCACCGTATTCAGCATTGCCAGCAAATCATTCCGTACGCCGGAAACCCTGCTCAATGCCTATGCGGCGCGCACTTGGTATCGCGATGCAGGTTTGCCTGATTCCGGCATCTACCGCCACTTCTGCGCCATTTCCGCCGATGTGGCCGCAGCCCAAAACTTCGGTATCTCCCCCGACAAAGTCTTCGCCATGTCCGACTGGGTCGGCGGCCGCTATTCCGTTTGGTCGCCTATCGGCCTGCCGCTGATGGTTGCCGTCGGTGAAAAAGCGTTCCGCAAAATGCTGGCCGGCGCACACGCAATGGATACCCATTTCTTCGAAACGCCATTCCGCCGCAATATTCCCGTCCTGATGGCACTTATCAACGTTTGGTACAACAACTTCCAACATTCAGACGGCCAAACCGTTGTCCCATACAGCCACAACATGCGCCTCTTTACCCAATGGCTCAACCAACTCGATATGGAAAGCCTCGGCAAACAGCGTACTTCAGACGGCCAACCCGTTTCCTGCACCACCGGCGGCATTGTCTTCGGCGATGAAGGCGTCAACTGCCAACATGCCTACTTCCAGCTTCTGCACCAAGGCACGCGTCTGATTCCCGTCGACTTTATCGTCCCCATGACTACAGTCTACGGCAACCACCGCCAACACCGCTTTACCGTTGCCAATGCCTTCGCCCAAGCCGAAGCGCTGATGAAAGGCAAAACCTTAGACGAAGTGCAAATCGAGTTGGCCGCCCTACCCCAAGACGAACGCGACCGCCTTGCACCGCAAAAAGAATTCCCCGGCAACCGTCCGAGCAACAGCCTGCTTATCGACAGCCTGACACCTTTCAACCTCGGCATGCTGATGGCGGCTTACGAACACCGCACCTTCGTACAGGGTGTGATTTGGCGTATCAACCCCTTCGACCAATGGGGCGTGGAATACGGCAAAGAGCTGGCCAAAACCATCGAACCCGAACTCGAACGCGGCACGCCGGCACATGACAGCTCCACCAACGGTCTGATCGCCTTCTACCGCAACTGCAACGCAAGATCGAAGGCCGTCTGAAAATAAAATGCCCGTAAGACAAGCATATCTGCCTGTCTTACGGGCATTTCAAAACCTAATCGGCGGTAAGAATGAACCGTTAAAGCACCGCACTTTTAGACAAAAGTAGCTAGATTTTGATATAAAAAAAGGCTAAATCGATAATGACTTAGCCTTTTTCATCAGACTTGATTAGTTGTTTGTTGTTAATGCGCCTAAATCTTTATCAACTAAGAACAAACCTTTACCATCTTCACCAAGAAGATTTAATTTATCCAAAATTCCACTGAATAATTTTTCTTCTTCATGTTGTTCAGCCACATACCATTGTAAGAAGTTAAAGGCAGAGTAGTCTTTCTCTTCAAAAGTTCTACCAACTAATTCATTGATTTTAGAGGTAATTAACTTTTCATGTTCATAAGTTAATTCAAGTACTTGTTTCAATGATGAAAATTGATGAGGTGGTTCATCAATTTGTGTGATGATAGCCAATGCGCCGGTCTCATTTAAATAAGTGAAGAGTTTACGCATATGCTGCATTTCCTCAGCCGCATGCTCTGATAAAAATTTTGCAGCTCCTTCGAAACCTTGTTGTTCGCACCAGGCGCTCATTTGTAAATATAAGTTAGAAGAATAAAACTCTAAATTCATTTGATCATTTAATAGTTTAATCACGCTATTTGATAACATTTTATTTCTCCTATTCTTATAAAGTTTTTAATTCACGATCAATGTAGTAGAGCGCTGTACCACTTTCACCAAGAAGTTTGAATTTATCAACAATACTGTTAAATAATTTTTCTTCTTCATGCTGTTCAGCTACATACCATTGTAAGAAGTTAAAAGTAGAGTAATCCTTTTCTGCAAAAGTACTCTCAACTAACTCATTAATTTTAGATGTCACTAGTTTTTCGTGTTCAAGTGTTATTTCAAAAACTTCTTTTAATGAAGCGTAATCGTGTTTAGGGGCGTCAATTTTACCTAACAAAGGCATTCCACTGGTTTCGCTCACATAAGTAAACAACTTTTGCATATGTTCCAATTCTTCATCGGCATGACGAAGTAAAAATGCTGCAGCGCCTTCATAACCATGTTTATGGCACCATGCACTCATTTGCAAATAGACATTTGATGAATACAACTCGAGATTAATTTGTTCGTTTAATTTTGCTGTAATTGACTTACTTAGCATAACTAACTCCTTTTCTTAATGCGGTTAATAGATGTATCACAATACAAAATTTGTATTTGCGGATGAATTTTACTCATTTTATTGAGAATAGTCAATTTTATTTTATCAATTTTTATTGTAACCCATTAATTTAAAAGGATTTTATAAATAAATCATTCTCATTTGGTTCCATTTAATGAAATGAGTTATCAATATCGCCTTTGCCTAAATTCTCTAGAGAAATGATAAGGTGTTGGAAGGAGAATCGTAGATTTCCAAAGTTTTTTGCTCTCACTTATCAACTCCAAAATACTGGATAAATAGAAAACATGAAAATTCAATGTTTTTTATAGAATTACGCATCAAAGCGATATAGTTTCAAAGTAGGTTATCCTTAATATTTGAATGTGACAATTACCATTTATTATTTAACATAATATACATATTGTTGAAAAATCTACTGGTTAACTTCAATCAGGGAAAGCATGAAGAAGTTAGGAAGTTAGTTGGAAAGTTGATTAGGGTAGATTTTATTCAAATGAAAGACTAGGCTATGAAATCAAAATTTGTGTATAAGTTACTGGTAATTTCAAAGTACCTGTATATTTTAATTTGTATATCAATACCGATCGTTTTTATTTATGAAAGCTACCAAGAAGATAATGTTGATTTTATGATTTATATTCATGCTTTTATTATTTTTTCCATATTGGGTGTATTGACTCAATATTCTATGTCTAATTTTTTTGAAAAGGAAAAATAACATGATTGAACTATCCATTTAGGATCTGGAACTAATTTATGGAGGAGGCTTAGGAGAGAGAATCCTTCAAGGAGGAGCAAATGGTGCATAAATAGGAGGATCAATTGGTGCAGGTATTGGTCTGGGTGTCGGTATAGCTTTTGGCAGTATTCCTGCCGGACCAGCTATTATGGTCGGTGGCACAATTGGTGCTGCTGTTGGTGCTGCAACTGGTATGGGTGTTGCAGCATATGAGTATTACCAAGAAACTCAGCCTAAAGGGACAGTAACGGTCGGTCCGATTTCTGCTTTTGCTGTGGACAAATCAGGAAACGGCTACACTGACGGCACAAATTACCACTGATATTTCTCATCGTTCAAACGATCTCTAGGGGTCGTCTGAAACTTTCTTAACTTCAATTTTATGAATACACCCAAGCAACCCTTCTTCCGTCCTGAAGTCTCCGTTGCCCGCCAAACCAGTTGTTCCAACAAAAGGCCGTCTGAAACTTAATTTGTCAAAGTTTCAGACGGCCTTTATTCAATAAAGATAGCAGAAGCTCATTCGCCATATCCCCCATCTTTGCTACAATATCCCTTTTCTTTTTTATTGATTCCACTATGACCACTGCACCCCAAACCAGCACTTGGCGCAAGATTTTCTCGCGCAGTATGCTGATTTGTATCTTTACAGGCTTCACTTCGGGGCTGCCGCTTTATTTTCTGATCAACCTGATTCCGGCATGGTTGCGCAGCGAACATGTCGATTTGAAAACCATCGGCCTGATGGCACTTATCGGGCTGCCTTTCACTTGGAAATTTATCTGGTCTCCCGTCATTGATTTGGTCAGATTACCTTTTTTAGGACGGCGACGCGGTTGGATGCTGGTTACGCAAATTGGTTTACTGCTGACCTTGCTCATTTACGCCTTCCTAAATCCTGCTCAGCATTTATATGTAATTATGGGCTTATCGTTGGTGGTCGCCTTTTTCTCTGCCAGCCAAGATATTGTATTGGATGCATTTCGCCGCGAAATTTTATCAGATGAAGAATTAGGCTTGGGCAACTCCATCCACGTCAATGCCTACCGTATTGCTGCTTTGGTACCTGGCTCACTCAGCTTGATTTTGGCCGACTTGATGCCTTGGCACAACGTATTCATCATTACTGCACTATTTATGCTGCCCGGTCTGCTAATGACCTTATTTTTAGCTAAAGAGCCTGACATTCCACCATCTGTGTCGCGTACATTTACCCAAACAGTCTCTGACCCTTTCAGTGAGTTCTTCTCCCGCAAAGGAATCAAACAGGCCATATTGGTATTGCTGTTTATCTTTCTCTACAAACTGGGCGACAGTATGGCAACGTCTCTGGCAACGCCGTTTTATCTGGACATGGGCTTCAGCAAAACCGACATCGGCCTCATTGCCAAAAATGCCGGCCTGTGGCCTGCTGTGATTGCCGGCATTGCCGGTGGTATTTGGATGTTGAAACTCGGGATCAACAGGGCATTATGGGTTTTCGGCGTGGCGCAATGGGTTACTATTCTAGGCTTTGCCTGGTTGGCAAATTTTGGCAAATTCGAAGCCATCACACTAACAGAGCAAATGATGCTTGCGGCTGTGATTGGTGCAGAAGCAGCGGGCGTAGGTCTGGGTACAGCGGCGTTTGTTGCCTATATGGCTCGTGAAACCAATCCTGCATTTACGGCCACACAATTAGCCCTCTTTACCAGCCTGTCAGCCGTTCCACGTACATTTATCAATGCTTCGGCAGGTTATCTGATTGAAGCGATGGGTTACTTTAATTTCTACTGGCTGTGTTTTGCTTTGGGCATACCGGGCATGTTGCTGCTGTTTAAAGTGGCACCATGGAATGGTCAAAAAGTGAGTAACTAGATTGCCAGTCTAAAACTTCTAGTAAAACAAAAGGCCGTCTGAATGTTCAGACGGCCTTTATCATACAAAAACTTTATTCGGCAGCAGGTTTGACAGTACTGCGGACATCGCCGCTTTTTTCTTTATGTTTCAAAACAGCGCGGTCGAGCTTGTCCATCAAAACATCAATCGCGGCGTACATATCCTGTTCAATCGCTTCAACGTGCAAATCTTTGCCTGCCAAATGTGCATCGGCTTCGGCTTTTTGATTGACTTTTTCCACCGAGAGCGTAATGGTCACAGAGATGATGTTGTCGGCGTGGCGATTGATTCGTGCCAACTTGTCGGAAACATAGTTTTTGATGGCTTCGGTAACATCAAAATTCAGACCGGTGATTTTCAGATTCATGATACAGCTCCTTCGGTTGATTAGTCCGTCAAAACGGATCGGAATATATCTACTCGGTAAATTTTCGCTTGTGTGCCGGTGGGATGTCTAATGATTCTCTATATTTTGCAACTGTACGTCTGGCGATTTCAATGCCGCGTTGTTTTAATAATTTGACGAGGGTCTCGTCCGAATAGGGTTTGCTGCTGTCTTCGCTTTCAATCAGCTGGCTTAATACGGCTTTGATTGCGCCTTGGCTGAACCCTTCGCCGTCATCGTCGGCATTGACTGCCTGTGTGAAGAAATAGCGTAACGCAAACAGGCCGCGCGGGCAAGACAAATATTTCTGATTGGCGGCGCGCGAGATGGTACTTTCCGCCAAACCCAATTCGGCGGCGGCATCTTTCATCAGCATGGGCGACAGGCCGATTTCTCCGAAGATGAAAAAATCTTCCTGATTTTTGACGATATACTCGGCAAGGCGGAGGACCGTGCTTTTCCGCAGCTCCAAAGAATCAATGCGCTGCTTGGCTTCGTTGATTTTTTCCTTCCACTCCGGTGCACCCTCTTCCGCTGATTTCATCAGGTCGCAATATTCCTGATTAAGCCGCAACTTCGGCCAAGCCGCCTCGTTGCTGATGACTTCCCAGCCGTCCTTACCCTCTTTGACCCAAACGTCAGGCTGAATATAAGGCGTGGGCGTGGCAGAGGCGAAACCGTAGGCCGGATAGGGATTGAGCTCTGCAATCATATCGAGCGCGGCTTCTATGGTTTCACTGTCGGTATCGGAATAGAGTTTGCGGAAACGCAGAACGTTTTGTTTGCGGTTTTTGCCTAAATCTTGAAGCGAACTTTGCACCAAATGCGCAGCCATTTGTCGGGCAGGAGAAGCCGGTAAACGCATCAGCTGCAGCATGAGCGACTCGGTCAAATCCGCCGCCGCCACGCCGGGCGGATCAAAGGTTTGCAATACATCCAGCGCTTTTTGCAGGGCTTCTTCGTCCAGCATCCATTCCAACGGCGTGTGGTCGATGATTTCTTCGAGGCTGTCGGTGAGGTAGCCTTGTTCGTCCAAAAAATCAATCAAGACGTGAACATAGGCCGCTTCCACTTGCGAGAGCGGATGCTCGCACACTTGGGCATGCAAATAGTGTTTGAAATCCTCTTCTTCGGCGATGTCGCTCCAAATATCTTCGGCATCGTCGCCGCTCAACTGCTGACCTGCGCGCGGCATGGTGACGGCACGATTGAGCCCGCTATCGGCAAACTCATCGGTTTCCGGACGCTCAAGCAGAGGATTGTCTAATAACCAGTCTCCCACTTCGCGCTCAAGCTCAAGACCCGACATCTGCAAGATGCGCAGAGACTGCTGCAGCCGCTGGTTGAGCTGCTGAGTCTGTTTGAGTTTAAGGACGAGTGAAGACATAGTGTTTTTTCGAAGTGTATGGATAGTTTTTCAGACGGCCTTTGTACGGAGGGCCGTCTGAAAAACTAGGTTATCGGTATTATATTTGTATTCTTAGTAATTATTTCAATATTTATAGCTACCCTCAATTGAAATGAGAGCCTCGTGTGAAATCGGTTTTACGATTACCGTCAAATATGCATTCAATATTTGAAATTTTCACCCAAGTAAACCGAACGGACTTGTTCATTATTGACCAAATCATCCGGCTTGCCTGAAGCCAATACAGTACCGTCGCTGATGATATAGGCACGGTCGCAGATGCTGAGGGTTTCGCGCACGTTGTGGTCAGTAATCAATACGCCGATACCGCGTGATTTGAGGAACTCGATAATTTTCTGAATATCGATGACGGCAATCGGGTCAACGCCGGCAAAAGGTTCGTCCAACAAAATGAAACGCGGCTGCATGGCCAACACGCGCGCGATTTCGACACGGCGGCGTTCGCCACCGGACAAGGACGGCGCAGGGTTGTTGCGCAGGCGCTCGATGTTCAAATCGGCCAACAGTTTTTCAAGTTCGGCATCGATACGGCTTTTGTCCTTCATGCTGATTTCCAAAATGGCGCGGATATTTTGTTCCACGGTCATTTTGCGGAAAATCGAGGCTTCCTGCGGCAGATAGCCGACGCCGAGGCGGGCGCGTTCGTGAATGGGCAGGTGGCGCAACTCTTGGCCGTCCAGCATCACGCTGCCTGCATCGGCGGCAATCAGGCCGACAATCATGTAAAAGCTGGTAGTCTTACCCGCGCCGTTGGGACCGAGCAGGCCGATGACTTCGCCGCTTTCGATTTCAAGGGAGAAGCTTTTGACGACTTGGCGTTTTTTGAAACTTTTTTGCAGGTTTTGAACCACAAGACGGCTGTTGTTTGCGCTCATATTCTGTTGACTTTCGATATTGACCTCAGGCCGTCTGAACCTTTTTCAGACGGCCTTGTTCGTGTGTTTTCTTATTTGTTTTTCTGCGTGCTGGACGGCTGGATGACAACGCTGACGCGGCCGGATTTGGCGGCGGATTTCACACCGGATTTGGCACTGCCGTTGATGGTGTAAACCTCGGTTTTGGTGTTGTAAGTAATGACCGCACCTTCAGCCACATCGCCGCCGCGCTGTACTTTGGCATTGCCGGTCAGGGTAACCAGACTGGCTGCGGAAGAATACGTGACGGTATTGGCTTGGCCGTTGACCACGCCTTTGCCGCCGTCCAACTCTTGGCTGAATTTGACGGGCGAGCCGGTGGCTTTCATCAACTGCTCGCTTTTGTCGTTGCGCGAAACGGTTACGCTGCCGGCGCGGATATTGAGCGTGCCTTGTTTGATGATGACGTTGCCGGAAAAGGTGGTGCTTTGGTTGTTTTGATCAAGCGAGCCTTGGTCGGCTTCGATTTGAATCGGCTGCTTGCTGTCGCTTTGCAGGGCAAAGGCCGGGCTGGCGGCAAAAACGGCAACAAGGGCTAAGGTTTTACAAATTTTTTGTATCATAAATTGTGGCTTTCACTTTGGAAGGGAAATTCAGCAAACCGGTTTTATGGTCATAAGTCATGCCGTTTGCCTGACCGCCGGACTGTCCGTATTGGAAAGTAACGGGGCTGTCGGTATGGGCGTATTGCGCTTCGGTATCGACATTTAAACGCTCGGTTTTGACGATGCCGGCCAAACGCTTGGCATCTGCCGCTTTGTTTAAGACAACATTCTGTTCAAAAACGACTTTTTTGTTTTGAATATTGTACGCAGCCTTGTCGCTGCCGACTTCGTACAGCAGGTTGCCGTCGCGGTAAAACGAAAGATGCGGTTTGTCCAAATGCACGTCCGCGCTATTCGGATATTGGACGGCATCGACCGCGCTCAGGTTTTCTTTCAGACGGCCTTCTTGGTCAAAACGTTTGCCGTTGATGCCTTTCATCGAATATTGCGGCTCATTCGGATTGAGGACGACTTCTTCGACTTGCACTTCGCTGATGCGGCCGAGCCACGCCGCCAATGCGCCGAGTGAAACGGCCAGCACCAGCGGAAAGGCAATTCCGTAACGCCATCTGATTTTCATCGTACATACTCTTTCAAAGCAGGTTCAAGCGTACCTTGCGCCTGCATAATCAAATCGCACACTTCACGCACCGCGCCTGCGCCGCCGGAACGTCGGGTTACATAATGGGCGTATTGCAAAGTAAACCAATGCGCTTCAGGGACGGCGACCGCCAATCCGCAACGCACCATCACGGGCAAATCAACGACATCGTCGCCGACAAAGGCACACTCATGCTCTCCCACACCGGCCTGTTCGCGTAATTGGGCGTAGGCGGCACGTTTGTCGTGAATGCCTTTGAAGTAATAGTTGATACCGAGCTGCTTCACGCGGATACCGACGGAAGGCGCATCGCGGCCGGTAATAATCGCCGTTTGCACGCCGCTGGCCTGAAGCATTTTCAAACCGTGTCCGTCCAAAGTGTGGAACGACTTGATTTCTTCGCCGTTGTCACGGATAAAAATGCGGCCGTCGGTCAAAACGCCGTCCACATCCAGTATCAGCAGTTTGATACCTAAAGCGCGTTGTTGCAGGTCGGAAGAGAGGTTTTGCATAAGGTTTCCTTATTTCAGACGGCCTATTCTAGCATAAGGCCGTCTGAAAACGTTTTTGCCGTCGTTTCAGACAATTCGTGCCATCAATAAATCGTGCATATTCAGCGCGCCAATCAGTACGCCGTTTTCTTCGACCACCAGCAAACCGTTCACATGGCCGCTTTGCATGGCTTTCAAAGCTTCGGTGGCGAGACGGTCGGCGGAGATGGTTTTTGGCCAAGCGTGCATGATGTCGTCCACTTTCAAACCGGCAAAGCTATCGCGTTCTTGAAACAGACGGCGCAAGTCGCCATCGGTAAATACGCCTTTCAGACGGCCTTCGGCATCGGTTACCGCCAACATGCCCAAACCTTTTTCACTCATGCGGACAATGGCCTCTTTCAACGGTGTACCCAACAAAACGGCAGGCAGAGCTTCGTCTTTGTGCATAATATCCGCCACGCGCAGCAGCAGGCGTTTGCCCAAACTGCCGGCCGGATGGCTTAAAGCAAAATCATCCGGCGTAAACGCACGCGCCTGCAGCAATACCACCGCCAGAGCATCGCCCAAGGCCATCACGGCGGTCGTACTGGAAGTCGGCGCAAGGCCGAGCGGACAGGCTTCTTTGGAAACCGCCGCGGTAATATGGATATCGGCATGGCGCGCCATGGTCGAAGTCGGATGGGCAGTGATACAAATAAGCGTGATGTTTTTGCGTTTCAACGCTGGAATAATCGCCGCAATTTCGTCGCTTTCGCCGGAATTGGAAATGGCAACCACGACATCGTTATCGACAATCATGCCCAAATCGCCGTGCGCCGCTTCGGCAGGATGGACGAAAAACGCAGGCGTGCCGGTGGAAGCCATGGTCGCCGCCATTTTGCGGCCGATGTGTCCGGACTTACCCATGCCGGCAATTACAACCCTGCCCTTGCAGTGCAACAACGCTTCTGCCGCACGGACAAAGTTGTCGTCCAACGCCGCCGCAATTTCACGCAAACCTTCGGCTTCCGTATTCAATACATCACGCGCCCAGTCGAGATAAAGTGTGTTTTCCGCCATCAAAGCTACCTTTCGTGCTTGAATTTAGGTTTGTTTTGCCCAAATTAATCAGCCGTAAACTGTTCAAATTCATCGAATCGGCGTAGCATTACCGCCACTTCACAAACAAACCTATTATGTAAAAGGAATCTGAGATGACTATTTTATCGGACGTTAAAGCATTAGGACAACAAATCTGGTTGGACAATCTCTCCCGTTCGCTGGTACAAAGCGGCGAATTGGCAGAAATGCTGAAACAAGGTGTGTGTGGCGTAACTTCCAATCCTGCCATTTTCCAAAAAGCCTTTGCCGGAGACGCGCTGTACGCCAATGAAGTAGCCGCACTCAAACAGCAAGACCTGACCCCGAAACAACGCTACGAAACCATGGCGGTTGCCGATGTGCAAGCCGCCTGCGACGTGTGCCTTGCCGAACACGAATCCACCGGCGGCAAAACAGGCTTCGTCAGCCTCGAAGTTTCGCCTGAATTGTCCAAAGACGCACAAGGCACGGTTGAAGAAGCGCGCTGCCTGCACGCTGCCATCGGCCGTAAAAATGCCATGATTAAAGTACCGGCAACCGACGAAGGCATCGAAGCGCTTGAAACCCTCGTTTCAGACGGCATCAGCGTCAACCTGACCCTGCTCTTCTCCCGCGCCCAAACCCTCAAAGCCTATGCGGCCTACGTGCGCGGCATTGCCAAACGTTTGGAGGCAGGACACGACGTTTCCCATATCCAAGTTGTCGCCAGCTTCTTTATTTCCCGTGTCGATGCCGCATTGGACGCCACCCTGCCCGATCACCTCAAAGGCAAAGTTGCCATTGCGCTGGCCAAAGCCGCCTATCAAGATTGGGCGCAATACTTCGGCAGCAGCGAATTTGCCGCACTTGCCGAAAAAGGTGCCAACCGCGTACAACTTCTGTGGGCATCTACCGGCGTGAAAAACCCTGCCTATCCTGACACTTTGTACGTTGACAGCCTGATTGGCGCCCATACCGTCAACACCGTTCCCGATGCGACACTCAAAGCCTTTATCGACCACGGCACTGCCAAAGCCACGTTAACCGAAGGTGTGGACGAAGCCCAAGCGCAGCTTGCCGAAACCGCCAAACTCGGCATTGATATCGAAACTTTGGCAACTCGTTTGCAGGAAGACGGTTTGAAACAATTTGAAGATGCTTTCGCCAAACTACTGGCTCCCTTGGCTTAAGCGAATTGAACGGACGGCCGAGAAACTTAAATCATTTTGAAAAGTCTCAGGCCGTCTGAAACCCAAATTCGGGCGTGTACGGCACGCCCTTTTCTATCACGATTTGAACACCGTGCAGGCATACTGCCCCTGCTCTACAAAAACACCCTGCCATGTATATAGGACGTTTCGCTCCCAGCCCTACCGGCCTGCTTCATATCGGCTCCCTACTGACCGCCGTTGCCTCCTATGCCGACGCGCGCGTTCATCAGGGCAAATGGCTGGTCCGCATTGAAGACCTTGACCCCCCGCGCGAAATGCCCGGCGCCGCTACCGACATTTTGCGCACGCTCGAAGCTTTCGGTTTTGAGTGGGACGGCGAAGTCGCCTATCAAAGCCGCCGTTACGACCTATATCAAGACACCCTCGACCGCCTTAAAACAGCCGGGCTGGTGTATCCCTGCTATTGCAGCCGCAAAGACTGGCAGGCGGCGGCAACACATGGCGCAGACGGATTTGTATATAACGGCCGTTGCCGCAATCCTCAGCAAAGACCCGACACGCAAAACAAAACTCCGGCATGGCGCATTCAAGTTCCTGATCGCATGATCGGTTTTTCAGACGACATTGTCGGACATTACGCACAAAATCTGGCACACGATATCGGCGATTTCGTCCTGCTTCGTGCCGACGGCTATTGGGCATATCAGCTTGCCGTGGTTGCCGACGATGCCGATCAAGGCATAACCCATATTGTCCGCGGTCAGGACTTGCTCGTTTCCACGCCGCGCCAAATCTATCTGCAACAATGCCTCGGCGTTCCCACACCGGCCTACGCCCACCTTCCCCTATTGACCAACAATCAAGGGCAAAAATGGTCGAAACAAACCCTTGCCCCGGCTTTGGATTTGAATCAAAAAGAACAACTCCTACGCCAAGTCCTAACCTACCTCAACCTACCCGATGCACCTACCGTGAACCGTCCGCAGGAATTGCTTGATTGGGCGGTGGTACACTGGCAAATGGACAAAATCCCAAAATCGTCCATTATCACAGACTGAATTAGCACGATTACAACAAAATTACTCTAGGTATTACAATATTTCATAAAGTTATGTAAGTAATCTTCCGGTTCATCCCAAACCATGCCCAAGAAGCGAAAAATCATGTATATTTTGAAAATTTCCTAAAATTGTCACAAACTGATAATTTCAAGGTTGTAACAACATACGGCTGACGCGTTATTGAGGATGACAAAACGCGGCAGATCTCCCACGATACAACAAAAAGAATACCGCTATGCCAAGTGCCATTATTGTAGAAGACGAAGTATTAGCAGCAGAACGCTTACGTGTATTATTGGAAGAGTGCAATGTCGTACTGCTTAACGTCTTTCACCATGCCATGCCAGCATTGGAGTGGCTGAGCGTCCACGAAGTTGACATCGTCTTTGCCGACATCGGCATGCCGGAAATCGACGGTCTCGAGTTTGTCGAACGCATTAAGCGTACCGCCAAGCGCCAGCCGGAAATTGTATTCACCACAGCCTATGAAGAACACGCCCTGCGCGCGTTTGAGCTGGCTGCCGCAGACTATCTGCTCAAACCAATCAAAATGACCCGCCTGCAAACCGCGCTTGACCGCATCATCGAGAAAAACCGCGAAAAAGCAGACAGTTTCACCCATTTCAAAGTGTACAACCGCGAACGCATGGTTGAAATCCCATGGCAACAGGCGCGTTACCTGATGGCGGAACACAAAACCGTCTATCTGTTTACCGGCGACGGCCACAGCTACGAATTACCGAAAACATTGGTTTACTGGGAAGAATTGCTGGGCGATAAAGTCATCCGCATCCACCGCAATGCCCTCGTCTTCCGCCACACCCTCGACAGCCTGATTCGACTGGACGATGACGAAAACGACGAATACGCATCCACATGGGGTGCTAAAATTCTCGATATTCCAACTCCGTTGCCTGTCAGCCGCCGACAACTGTCCACCCTAAGGAAAATCATTAAAAACAGCATCTAACAATGCGCTCCTTGATTGGCTCTCTTTAAATCAAAGGCCGTCTGAAAAGATATTTTCAGACGGCCTGACACCTTTGCAAAATCCC
>NZ_KV810241.1:0-38740 GCF_001812735.1 Neisseria sp. HMSC069H12 | reverse complement strand
GATGTCCAACTTTTGGGGTGCAGTTCAAAATTTCAGACGGCCTTTTAATCTGTTATTGCTTATTGGATACTGGTACCAATACGGCTGAGTTCGCCAAAGTTCATCCAAACGAAAAAGGCTTTACCGACGATTAGTTTGTCATCAACAAATCCCCAGTAACGGGAATCGGCGCTATTGTCGCGGTTGTCGCCCATCGCGAAATAACGGCCTTCAGGAACTTTACAGATAAAGCCATTACCGTCTTCTGCATATTCGCAATTTTCCAAACCGCTTGTTTCAAGCGAGTAATTGCTTTCAGACATCACTTCGGAGATGTATTTGTTCAATACAGCAATAGATACGGAAGGTTGACTGGCCTCTTTGACCACATCAAAGTTTTTGCCGTTTAAGGCCGTATGAAAACGCTCAAGCGTATGAATCATAGACGGATCGGTATCATCTGCGTATTGATAATTGCCGTTTGGTTTTTCGGAAATAATTTCACCGTTAATAGTCAAAACCTTATCACGGTATTCCACAACGTCGCCCGGAATACCGACGATGCGCTTGATGTAATTCATCTCAGGCTGAAGTGGATAATTGAACACCACGACATCGCCTCTGGCAATGTTGCCGACAGGGATAATGACCTTATTCAAAATCGGCAGGCGGATACCGTAAGAAAATTTGTTCACCAAGATAAAATCGCCTTTTACCAAGCCCGGACGCATGGAGCTGGACGGAATTTGGAACGGCTCGGCAATAAAGCTGCGCAACACAAAGATAACCAAGATGATAGGGAAAAAGCCGCCCATATAGTCGGTAAAATGCGCATTGTCTTCGCCGGTCTCGCTTTTTTTCAGACGGCCTTTATGGATTGCCCAAACAATACCGGTGAACACGACAAACACCAGCAATACGGCGGTAAAGCTCATAAATTCGGACAAAATGCCGAATACGCCGACCATGCACAAGAGATAACTCCATTGCAGGCCGGAGCTCCATTCGCCGTTTTCCTGACGCTCTTTACTGCTTTTGAAGTTGAGGACCAAGCCGGCCAGCAGTACAACGATTGCGCCTAAAGTCAGATTTATACTCATTATTTATCACTCACTTGCAGAATCGCCAAGAACGCGCTTTGCGGGATTTCCACGTTGCCCACTTGTTTCATGCGGCGTTTGCCTGCTTTTTGTTTTTCAAGAAGTTTTTTCTTACGGGTAATATCGCCGCCGTAACATTTCGCCAAGACGTTTTTACGCAGGGCTTTGACGTTTTCGCGGGCGATAATCTGGCTGCCGATGGCGGCTTGGACGGCGATGTCGAACATTTGGCGCGGAATCAGTTCGCGCATTTTCGCTACCAGTTCGCGGCCTCGGTGAACGGCGCTTTGACGGTGCACAATCAGGCTCAATGCATCGACTTTTTCGCCGTTGACCATGATGTCGAGCTTAATCAAATCAGACGGTTGGAATTCTTTGAAATGGTAGTCCAGCGAGGCATAGCCGCGCGAAGTGGATTTGAGTTTGTCGAAAAAGTCCATCACGACTTCGTTCATGGGCAAGTCGTAAGTCAGCATGACTTGACGGCCCATGTATTGCATATTGACCTGTACGCCGCGCTTTTGATTACACAAAGTCATAACGTTGCCGACGTATTCCTGCGGCACGAGGATGGTCGCGGTAATAATCGGCTCGAGAATGGTTTCGATGCTGCCGATGTCGGGCAGTTTGGACGGGTTTTCGACTTCGATTTTTTCGCCGCTCTTCAACACGACTTCGTAAACCACCGTCGGCGCGGTGGTAATCAAATCCATGTCGAACTCGCGCTCCAAGCGTTCCTGCACGATTTCCAAGTGCAGCAGACCCAAGAAGCCGCAACGGAAGCCGAAGCCCAATGCTTGAGAAACTTCAGGCTCGAATTTCAACGAAGCATCGTTCAGCTGCAATTTTTCCAACGCATCGCGCAAGGCTTCATAGTCGTGGCTTTCCACGGGGTAGAGGCCGGCGAATACTTGGCTTTGCACTTCTTGGAAGCCGGGCAGCGGCTCAGAGGCGGGGTTGGCAACCAAAGTAACCGTGTCGCCGACTTTTGCCTGTCCCAATTCTTTCACGCCGGTAATCAAAAAGCCCACTTCGCCGGCTTTGAGTTCTTGTTTTTGAACCGATTTCGGTGTGAATACGCCCAGTTGCTCAACCTGAGTTTCCGCCTTGGTGCTCATAAAGCGCACTTTGTCTTTCAGCTTGATGGTGCCGTTTTTCACACGGATCAGCATGACCACGCCGACGTAGTTGTCAAACCACGAATCGATGATAACGGCTTGCGGCGGCGCGTTTTCATCGCCGGTCGGCGCGGGGATTTTGGCAACGATTTCTTCCAAAACGTCTTCCACGCCGATGCCGCTTTTGGCGGAACATTGCACCGCGCCGACGGCATCGATGCCGATGATGTCCTCGATTTCCTGTTCCACGCGGTCGGGGTCGGCGGCAGGCAGGTCGATTTTGTTCAAAACAGGCACGACTTCCACGCCCAAATCAATCGCGGTATAGCAGTTCGCCACGGTTTGTGCTTCCACGCCTTGCGATGCGTCAACGACCAAAAGCGCACCTTCGCAGGCGGACAACGAGCGGGAGACTTCGTAAGAGAAGTCGACGTGTCCCGGCGTGTCAATCAGGTTGAGCTGATATACTTGTCCGTCGCGTGCTTTGTAGTTGAGCGCGGCGGTTTGCGCTTTGATAGTGATGCCGCGCTCTTTTTCGATGTCCATGGAATCGAGTACCTGCGTACTCATTTCGCGCAAATCCAGGCCGCCGCAGTATTGGATAAAACGGTCGGCAAGTGTCGATTTACCGTGGTCGATGTGGGCAATAATGGAGAAATTCCGTATGTTTTTCATATTGTTATTAAGATAAATGCAATTAAAGTCGGAAAGGCCGTCTGAAAAAACAGGGATTCGGTTTTCAGACGGCCTTAGAATAAGGTTGAATCGTTCCGTATTCTAACGGAAATTCAACGTTTCTGCATGATTTTATAGCGATTTGACAATCTCGGTAACCATCTTCGCCGAGCTGACGGCCGCCGTTTTCAAAAACTCTTCAAAGCTGATGTCCGCTTTCTCATCTGCCGAATCGGATACGGCGCGAATAATTACAAACGGCACTTCCAACTGGTGACAAGTCTGCGCAATCGCCGCGGCTTCCATTTCCACTGCTTTTACGTCAGGGAAATGGCTGCGGATTTCCACAACACCTTCGCTACTGTGCACAAAACGGTCGCCACTGACGATCAAGCCTTGCGTTACGGACGCACCTTCAAACACTTGTGCCGCCTTTTCTGCTTGGCGAATCAAGTTCTCATCCGATGCAAACACAGCAGGAAGTTGCGGTACTTGCCCCCAAACATAACCAAAAGCCGTTACATCAACATCATGATGCGCCACAGTTTCGCCGATAACCACATCGCCGACCTTCAGGCCCTTGCCCAAACCGCCTGCACTGCCGGTATTAATAACACAATCCGGTGCAAACTGATGAATGACCCAAGAAGTCGAAACCGCTGCATTAACCTTACCGATACCGCTCAAAACCAATACCATGCGTTTTCCTGCCAACTCGCCTTCATACGCCGAGAATTTACCGAAGGACACATGCTTGACATTGGCCATGTTTTCACGCAAAAGCTCGATTTCCTGCTCCATTGCGCCGACCACGGCAATTGTTTGTACTGACATCTCGTTACCTTTCCATTCACTAATCGGGCAACATTATAACAGCAGAATTTAAAATCACAGGGATACTGAAAAATCTGCTATATTCCCAGAACGACACTCAATTTAAAACAGATTGACGCTCGATCTGGCAAACAGCAAATAATGGTTGCTTCTGTTATAATTATTCTCAATGAAATAACTTATATATTAACTATCTAAATTCTTATGTTTGACGAAAATACTCCGGGTGCAAAAGAAGAATTGTTCGCTTGGCTACACCATATGAACACATACAAAGGCTCCGACCTTTTCATTACCACCAATTTCCCGCCGGCCATGAAAGTGGACGGCAAAATTACGCGACTGAGTGATGAACCGTTGAGTGCTGAAAAATGTATGGAAATCGCTTTTTCGATTATGTCTTCCAAACAAATCGAAGAATTTTCTTCCACCAACGAATGCAACTTCGCCATCAGCCTGCCCGATACCAGTCGCTTCCGTGTCAATGCCATGGTTCAACGCGGTGCAACAGCTTTAGTGTTCCGCTCCATTACCAGTAATATCCCGAAATTTGAAACGCTCAATCTGCCCCCTATTCTGAAAGACATCGCCCTCAGAAAACGCGGCCTGATTATTTTTGTCGGTGGTACAGGTTCGGGCAAGTCCACTTCCCTCGCCTCCCTTATCGACTATCGAAACGAAAACAGCTTCGACCACATTATCACCATCGAAGACCCGATTGAGTTTATCCACCAACACAAAAACTGCATCATCACCCAACGAGAAATCGGCGTAGATACCGAAAATTGGCCGATTGCGCTGAAAAACACCCTGCGCCAAGCACCGGATGTTATCTTGATTGGCGAAATCCGCGACCGCGAGACCATGGACTACGCTATTTCCTTCGCGGAAACCGGCCATTTGTGTATGGCGACACTACATGCCAACAATACCAACCAAGCGCTCGACCGCATCATCAACTTCTTCCCCGAAGAGCGCCGTACCCAGTTGCTGACGGACTTGTCGCTCAACCTGCAAGCCTTTATTTCACAAAGACTGATTCCCCGTGAAAGCGGACGGGGTCGTGTGGCGGCGGTCGAAGTTTTGCTCAATTCGCCGATTATTGCCGACTTGATTCAAAAAGGCGAAGTCCACAACATCAAAGAAATGATGAAAAAATCAACCGGCATGGGCATGATCACTTTTGACCAAGCCTTGTATGATTTGTATGAAAACGGCGATATCAGCTATAAAGACGCTATTAAAAATGCCGACTCCCCCCATGACTTGCGCCTAGACATTCAATTACGAAGCCGTCGTGCGCAAAATGCCGGTCCGGATTTAGAATTGATTTAACGTCTTCAAAGCATAGAAAAGGCCGTCTGAAACCTTACTACGAGTTTCAGACGGCCTTTATTCCATCAAATAATCAAGCCTGTTTCAATTTTGCATCGGCATCACGCAATGCAGTACGCAGACCTTCCTCGATAACCGGATGGTAAAACGGCATATCCAGCATTTGCGGAATCGTCATCTTCATTTGATGCGCCCAAGCCATCAAGTGTGCCAAATGTTCGGCAGCAGGGCCGACAACTTCCGCACCAATGAAACGGCCGGTCGCTTTCTCAGCATACAAACGCATATGGCCTTTGTTGACCAACATAACGCGGCTGCGGCCTTGATTTCGGAAGGAAATCTCGCCGATGACAAACTCATCAGGCTGATATTTCGCCGTAACTTGCGCGTATTTCAAGCCGATAGTGGCAATTTGCGGACTGGTGAATACCACGCCGATTACGCTACGGCGCAAACCGCCCTCAATATTCGGGAAAATAGCGGCATTGTGGCCGGCAATTTTGCCTTGGTCGGAAGCTTCATGCAGCAGAGGCAATTGATTGGACGCATCGCCTGCGATAAAGATATGCGGAATGCTGGTTTGCATGGTCAACGGATCGGCAACAGGCACGCCACGCGCATCTTTTTCGATATTCAGGTTTTCCAAACCGATATTGTCCACGTTCGGACGGCGACCGGCGGCAGCCAAAGCATATTCGGCATGGAACACACCTTTTTCGCCATCTTGTTCCCAATGAACTTCAACATTACCTTCTGCATCCAATTTGACTTCGGTTTTGGCATCCAAATGCAAAGTCAACTCTTCACCAAAAACGGTTTTGGCTTCTTCAGCGACAACAGGATCGGAAATACCGCCAATCGCACCGGCTACGCCAAAAATCTCAACTTTTACGCCCAAACGGTGCAAAGCCTGACCCAACTCTAAGCCGATTACGCCAGGGCCGAACACGGCCACACTCTTAGGCAAGGTATCCCAAGAAAAAACATCATCGTTCACAATCAAGCGATCGCCTAAAACTTCCCACTGTGGGAAAATCACAGGGCGCGAACCGGTGGCAATCACAAAACTTTTTGCAGTAATTTGAGTGTGGTCATCAATTTGGACGGTGTGTTCATCAACAAATTTTGCCGTACCCATAATACGCTTGTCGGCAGGCCACTCTTCTACATCGCTGACTACAAAACCGACAAAACGGTCGCGTTCGGACTTCACGCGGTGCATGACTTCTTCGCCGTTTACCGTTACGCTGTCTTTATCCAAATGTACGCCAAACGGATCGGTATGCAGAGCATGATGGCGCGCTTCCGCAGCCGCAATCAGCAATTTGGACGGCATGCAGCCGACACGTGCACAAGTTGTTCCGAATACATTGTTTTCAATCAGGTAAACATTGTCTGTATGAAGTCGGGCATTGCGAAATGCGCCCATACCGGCTGTACCGCCACCCAGTACTACCACATCTGCTTGAATCTTTTTCATATTTTATCCTTACTGTCTATATCCAAACCGATATTGCCATCAGGTTATCCGTTTTCAGACGGCCTAAACTTCATAAACTATCAAAATCTAAAAATTAATAGCCAATACCTAAATATCGATTTAAAACAATAATCTCAAATTCTACTTGTAAATATAGAGTTATTCAGAACGCCGATTTGCAAACGTCGTTTGAATAACTCTATATTTGGGTCTTTCAGACGGCCTTTTCAAGCCGTCTTAAGCATACAGGCAATTAGTTTTTAGCCAAGTAAGCTTCCAAGTCTTCGCTGCCGCCGATGTATTTGCCGCCGATGAATACTTGAGGAGCAGTCATCTTGCCGGTAATAGCGCGTACGGAAGTAACAGTTGCATCTTTGCCCAATACGATTTCTTCGTAAGACAAACCTTTGTCTTGCAGAGCTTTTTTAGCTTTAGCACAGAATTGGCAGCCAGGTTTGGTGAAGATGGCAACAGACTCTTGAGCTTTCCACTCGGGAGCAATAAATTTCAACATAGTGTCAGCGTCAGACACTTTGAAAGGATCGCCTGGTTCTTCAGGTTCGATAAACATTTTTTCAACCACGCCGTCGTTAACCAGCATGGAGTAACGCCAAGAGCGTTTACCGAAGCCCAAGTCTTCTTTGCCAACCAACATGCCCATGCCTTCAGTGAATTCACCGTTGCCATCAGGAATCATGTAGATGTTGTCAGCTTCTTCTTCAGCAGCCCAAGCGTTCATTACGAAAGTGTCGTTTACAGATACGCAGTAGATTGCGTCAACACCGTTTTCTTTGAACGCGCCAAACAATTCGTTGTAGCGTGGCAGATGAGAAGAAGAGCAAGTTGGAGTAAATGCGCCAGGCAGAGAGAACACGACTACTTTTTTGCCTTTGAACAAATCATCAGTAGAAACATCTTTCCAAGTGTCGCCAACGCGAGTGCGGAATACTACGGAAGGTACTTTTTGACCGGTACGATCTTGCAAAGCCATTTTTAAGCTCCTTAAAAATTCGGGTTTGAGAAATGAATCAATGCTTGCATTCTAATGCAGGCCTATCGATTTGTATAATTTATAGTTCAAATAATATTAATTACATTAAACTATCAATTCAATTAAACCGAAAACAGCTGTTTCTTTAAATGGAGGCCGTCTGAAATAAAACAAGTACCTGACTGAAATTATTTTTTAGGTAAGGGCTGAACGGGAGAATCCGAAGCCACAATTTCACCGATGGCTGTTTCCGCAATATCCTTCAAAACATAGCGGTCTTTATCCGGCATGTCTGTCGGTTTGTATTGAGGCGAGAAATCCAAACGGATACGGATTTTCTTCATAGAAACAATACGCCATAAAGACTGAAACAGGTTTACCTCCGCATAGGATGGCAGATCCGTCCGTTGTCCTTCGCCATCATAATATCGCAAAGTTACTGCCTGAATCGGCGCTTTCGCATCAATAGCCGATTGAAACAGGGCTGCTTTAAACGGCAAAATACCCAAGCCAGAAGAAGTGCGTGCCTCGGGAAAGAAACTGACATTTTGCCCTGCTTTCAATGCCGCACAAATCGCCTGATTAATCGGCTCGATATCACGGCGGGAATTGCGCTTAATAAACACCGTGCCGGCATTTTTACCCATTTTCCCCAAAACCGGCCAGCCGCTAATTTCCTGTTTCGCAATAAAACTGCTCGGATAAACGGCACTCATGGCAAAAATATCCAACCAAGACACATGATTGGCCACCACCAAAGTACCGCTCACATTTCCTTGCGGCGGTACGCCGATTTCCAATTCGATATCCAAAGCATCCAACGCACCTTTTCCCAAAACAACCACAGCGTGATTGCGTTCCTCTGCATTGTTGCCATCGATGGCACGCAAATCCCGACCGGTTCTGAATAACCAAGCTGCCAAACGGCAAAGTCTGCCCAGTCGTTTAAAAAAAGGAGCTTTTTGTTTAGACATAAAATTTCTTCTGTATTGTGTTCATTATTTTCAGACGGCCTCTGACATTTAAGGCCGTCTGAAACTATTTCTGGCAATTTGGACAATAAAATGTTCCACGCTGCCCCAAAGTTTCTTTAAAAATCAGCCCGCCACATTGGACACAAGGCTCATTGTGACGGCTATAGACCGTATACTCCTGCTGAAAGTAGCCGCTTTTTCCATCGCTATTAACGAAGTCTCGCAGCGTACTGCCGCCGGTTTCAATCGCCCTTTGCAGAACCGCTTTAACGGTTTCCACCAATAATGCGCATTCTTTTTTGGTCAGCTTATTCGCCGGACGCAATGGCGAAATACCTGCCTTAAACAGACTTTCATTCGCATAAATATTGCCAACGCCAACCACCACCGCATTATCCATCAGCGCTAATTTAACTGCTCGCTTTTGGTTTTTCAATTTCTGATACAGGTAATTTGCATCAAAATCGTCCGAGAGCGGCTCCGGCCCCAGTTTTTCCAACAGCGGATGATGCTCGGCAATACCCTCATACCACAATACCGCACCAAATTTACGCGGATCGTGATAACGCAATACGGTACCGTCATCAAATACAAAATCCAAATGATCGTGTTTATCCGGTGTGGCGATACGCTCATCATCGGCGGTAAAAATCCGCAAACTGCCGGACATACCCAAATGAATAAGTAAAATACCCGTTTCAAAAGTAATAATCAAATACTTCGCACGACGGTTGCATGCCAAAATTTTGCGCCCGGCCAAAATTTGCGCCAAGTTTGGATGGATAGGCCATCTCAATTTAGACTGGCGAATAATGACTTTTTCTATCTTCTTGCCATCAATATGCGGCGCGATTCCGCGTAAAGTCGTTTCCACTTCAGGTAATTCAGGCATCATTAGTCTCCAAATTCATCATTATATATAGGCCGTCTGAAAACTATTCAGCCAAACGTGCCGTACTTAAAGCAACCGTATTGCCATCGAATGCAGATTCCAATTCAGGCAAAGGATGGACACCAATTAAATGTTTCGTTAAAACCACACCATAAACCGCCGCACATTGAGGCCACCACCTATCCCCCGCCTTTTCCATAAACCGCCAAAACCGCAAAGCAGATGGCGAATTCACAGCAGGCAGATAATCCATAAACTGCCCATATTCCATTTCAAAACCAATAGCGGCAATTTTTCGTTTCAACTCAGCCAGCGCCAAGCATTGAGATTTCATAGGCAATCTTTTGCCATCAAACCACGAGCTCAATCCCCACAAAGATTTAGGGTTAAATCCCGTCAAAATCAACCTGCCCTCGGGTTTTAATATCCTAAATGCCTCTTGCAACACCAAATCGGCAGATGAAATTTCCAAAAGATGGGGCATCAATAATACATCCACAGAATGCGTTTCAAATGCCAACATTTCAGCATCCATCCGCACATCGCGCGGCACCACAATCATATTTTCAGACGGCCTCTGCCATATACCGCCTAATTGAACTGCCACTTGGCCATTCAAATATTGCAAATGCCGTCTGAAAAAATCCGCCTCTTTTTGAGCAAGATATTGTCCCATTGGCGTTTGCATAAAAAAAACTTCCATTAAAGACTCCCCTATGCATTCTGGCTTGTGTGACAGAATTTTAACACCACGACCACATCATACAAGCAAATTCCCTGCTCGACTTGACGTTTGAATGCTGAAACGATACCATCGAAAAGACGAAATTTTATTATATATTTGATAACTCTATTTACTATGGCAAAACTAAAAACCATCGCTCTGACCGTTTCAAGCCTGTCGGCAGTTTCCGCCACAGCCTACGCGCAAAACGCCACGCCCAACCAAGTCGGCATGGCCATGATGCGCCTCAACTCCTCCCTGCTCGACCAAGCCAAAGCACAAACCTTCGGCTCTGGTAGCTTGTGGGCATCGTTGCGTAAAGACTTCCGCATCAACGAAGTCAATACAGAACTGGTTCGCCGCCATGAAAACAAATTTGCTGCAAATAGTGCATATTTCGACCGCACCATCTCCCGCAGCAAACCTTATATGTACCATATTGCCAATGAAGTTAAAAAACGCAATATGCCTGCTGAAATCGCTTTGCTGCCTTTCATTGAAAGCGCATTCGTAACCAAAGCCAAATCACACGTCGGCGCATCCGGCCTGTGGCAATTTATGCCGGCTACTGGCCGCCACTTCGGCTTGGAAAAAACGCCTTTATATGACGGCCGCCACGACGTTTACGCCGCTACCGATGCCGCACTGAACTACCTGCAATACTTGCACGGTATGTTCGGCGACTGGTCTTTGGCCCTTGCCGCTTACAACTGGGGCGAAGGTAACGTCGGCCGCGCCGTAAACCGTGCCCGTGCGCAAGGTTTGGAGCCGACATACGAAAACCTGCGTATGCCGAATGAAACACGCAACTACGTTCCAAAACTTTTGGCCGTCCGCAACATCGTTGCCAACCCGCAAACTTTCGGCATGAATATCAGCGAAATCAGCAATCAACCGTATTTCAAATCTGTCAGCATCGACAAACCTATTGATAACAGCACAATCGCTCGCTTTGCAAACATCAGCGAAAGCGAACTGTTGGCACTCAACCCAGGTTTCAATGCCCCAGTATTTATCCCTAAAAACAACCGTCGTCTGTTGTTGCCAGTTTCTGCGGTTTCTGCATTTGAGAAAAACTACCGCAATGCCAATCCAGATACCCTGATATCTTGGGATATTTATACCTCTTTGGGCAACAAAAAACTTAATGCCATCGCCAACGATACCGGCATGAGCGTAGCCGAACTCAAACGCCTCAACGGCCTGAGCGGTAGCGCCATTTCTGAAGGCCGCAGCATTTTGGTGGCTAAAAACTCAGCTACCCCAAGCCAAGACATTATTAACTTTATCGACAAAGACAATACGCCGGATACTTACCAATCCAATATGCCGGCCATGTCTCCGATTATTGCTTCCAACGTAGCAGAACCGGTTAGAGTAGCTCAAAATACCGTGACCAATATTGTTGCTCCTGTCGTTCCACAGTCCAGCAAACCGGTTGACTTTATTGCACGCAGCAAAGCTGAAAACGTTACTTCCGTAGCGGTAACAGAAACCAAGGCGCAGCCTCAAGTTGCAAATGCGGATGTAGCTGCCCCTGTTGTAGCCATGCCCCATACTACTTCTGATCCTGCTGCTACAAATGTTGCAGAAGCACCCAAAGCAGCTATCCCTGCCGACTTGACTGCACCGACTGTTGCCGCAAACGATGTAGCCCCTGCTCTAGCAGTTGAATCTGTTGCTGCTGCGCCGGTTCAAGAAGAGCATGATGACCTGATGGCTTTGGTACAAAGCCGACCTGCAGAGGAACCTGTAGCGACTGTCGCTGAAGCAACTCCTGAAGCCAAACAAGTTCAAACTGTTGTCACTGCCGAAAGTGCTCGTGCCGCACGTATCGCAGCCAATACCGCTAAACAACAACGCCGCATCAATGCGCGTCTTGCCCGTGTAAACGGTCAACAAAACACACAAACTGCAGCACTTGAAGCAGGCACACACCGCGTGGCAGATGGCGATACGCTGTTTAACATCTCCAAACGTTACAACTTGAGCGTAGCTGATTTGATTATTGCCAACAACATCAAAGGCAACAATATCAAAAAAGGCCAAATCCTTCGGGTCACAGCTGCTCCTGCAAAAGTCCGCAGCAACCCGATTCAAAACGTTTCCTACACTGTACGCAAAGGCGATACTTTGAACACCATCGCCAACCGTTTCAATGTTGATGTTAATGATATCCGCCGTTGGAACCGCAATACCCGTACTGTGACTCCTGGTCAACGTTTGAAACTGATCGGTAGCTAATACTTGCTTCAAAGCAAAGGCCGTCTGAAACATTCAGACGGCCTTTTCTTTATGATAAATAATAAATTCAATTTTTAAAAACAAAATAGCTATCTCTTCAAGCCATAAATATCTATGCAATAACTACCACATAGAAAAAAGAGTGTGCAAAAACACACTCTTTCTCAAACAGATTGCCATCAAATTTTACTCTTAACACCTGCATTCAAACATATAAATTCTGTATAAACATCATTATGCCGGTGAAAAAGCATCACAGAAGAAGGCATCTTCCGGTAAAGCACATTTTTGAGTCAGCAAACTTTGTGCACTCTCTGTCATAGCTAGTGACCCGCAAGCATAAACTTCATATTGGCTCAAATCAGGATAATTTTGTGCGGCAACGTTTTGCACATATCCATTCTCCCCTTTCCAATCGGAATCAGGCTTAGAAAGGACAGGCGAGAATTTTGCATTTTTCAGACGGCCTATTAATGCTTCTGCTTCTTCCAATGCGTACAAATCCTCCTGCTGACGTACCCCCCAGTAGAAATGAACCGGACGTTCGCTATTCTGATGAATCAAATCAAGCAAAATACTGCGGATAGGTGCGTAACCTGTACCCGTTGCCAACAAAACAATCGGTTTATCGCTGTCCTTTTGCAAAGTAAACGTACCCAATGGACCTTTAACGCGGACAATACCTTTTTCTTTGACTTTCGGCTCGGCACCAAAAATCATTTCCGAACATACGCCGTTTTCACGTTTACGGATATGCAGTTCTAAAACACCTTCTTGGTCAGGCGAATTGGCGATTGAATAGCTGCGGCTGATATTGCCGGGAAGCAGCAAATCAATATATTGTCCGGCATAAAATGCAAATGACGGCACTTTAGGTAAAGCCAACCTCAACAAAGCAACATCATGTTTGATTTCAATCGTTTCGATGCGTACAGGCAAAGTGCGCACCGGCAAAGCATTCGGATTAAACCCCGGCACATTGATTTTCAGGTTGCTCTTCGCAGTAGTACAGCACAATAACACTTTACCCTGCGCTTTTTCTTCGGCGCTGATGGCTTTATCAATATGATCGCCCATTTCAAATTCGCCACTCATCAACTCGGCCTTGCATTGTCCGCAGGCACCACTTTTACAAGAATGGGGCAGATTTAAATTTTGACGGGTCGCGGCAGCAAGAACGGTTTCATCCTCGTTTGCCATAAATGTGATTTGATCTGATAAGGTAATAGTATGTGTCATGGTATTTTAGAATAGTTTTAAAATCAAAAATAAAGGCCGTCTGAAAATAAACCTGTTTTCAGACGGCCTGTCCTATCTATCAAGCTAATTTGGCTTTAATCAGCTCTTGAACTTGAGCCGGATTAGCCTTGCCTTTACTTGCTTTCATCACTTGGCCGACAATCGCATTCAAGGCTTTTTCATTGCCGGAACGGAATTGCTCAATGGCTTTCGCATTGTTTGCCAACACTTCGTCTACCATCGCTTCAATTGCACCAGTGTCAGTAATTTGTTGCAAACCATGTTTTTCAATTAATTTAATTAGTTTATCCAATTCAATTTCTAATGCATCGATTTCGGCATTAATTTTATCCAGCTCCATATTATACTCTTGATATTCAAGATTAATTTCATTTATTTCTTTATCAAGTTCATCTGATAACTGATTTAGCCTCTTTTCTTCCCACATTATTTCAAAAGTTTTTTTCGCCAGTTTGCTGCTTAATGTGCCGTCGGCTATTTTACCCACCAGCGCAGCTAGGCATGGGGCCGTAATCGGGCTTTCAGCCAATTCCAAACCTTCTTTGTTCAAAGTAGCAGCAAGCTCGCCATTCATCCAGTTTGCTGTCAATTTACCTTGACCACAGGCTTTGGCCGCTTCTTCAAAATAGGCAGCTTGAGCGCGACTGGCAGTCAACAGACGTGCATCATAGTCAGATACGCCGTAATCGGCGACAAAACGCGCCGCCATTTCATGCGGCAACTCAGGCATTTGCTCTTTGGCTTTTTGCAATTGGCCGTCTGAAATAATAACCGGCAGCAAATCCGGATCCGGGAAATAGCGGTAATCGTGCGCATCTTCTTTCAAACGCATCACACGGGTTTCGCCTTTTTCAGGGTCAAACAGCATGGTTGCCTGCTGTACTTTACCGCCGTCTTCCAAGATTTCGATTTGCGCTTCCACTTCATAATTGATGGCTTGTTCCAAGAAGCGGAAAGAGTTGAGGTTTTTGATTTCACGGCGTGTACCGAACTCAGCCTGACCTTTTGGACGTACAGAAACGTTGGCATCGACGCGGAACGAGCCTTCCGCCATATTGCCGTCGCAAATATCCAACCAAGTTACCAAACCATGCAATGCTTTAGCGTATGCCACGGCTTCGGCTGCGGAACGCATTTCCGGCTCGGAGACAACTTCCAACAAAGGCGTACCGGCACGGTTCAAGTCAATACCAGTAGCACCGTTCAAACCTTCATGTACGGATTTACCCGCATCTTCTTCCATGTGCGCACGGGTAACATTGATGGTTTTAACTTCATCGCCTACTACGATTTCCAGTTTGCCGTGTTCAACAATCGGCAAATCCAACTGGCTGATTTGATAGCCTTTTGGCAAATCAGGATAAAAATAGTTTTTACGGTCGAACACGTTTTTCTGATTGATTTTCGCATCCAAAGCCAAACCGAGTTTGATGGCTTTTTCGACGACTTCGCGGTTCATTACCGGCAATACGCCTGGCAACGCACACTCAACCACGCTGGCGTGGGCATTAGGCTCGGCACCGAATGCAGTGGATGCGCCGCTGAAGATTTTGGATTGGGTGTTGAGTTGGACGTGGATTTCCAGTCCGATTACGGTTTCCCAAGTCATAAGGGTCTTTCTGTCGAAAAAAAGTTAATCGGTTAAATGAGTGATTCGTTTTTCAGACGGCCTGAATAAGAAATCCATAAGAGGCCGTCTGTAAGATAAGTTTATTTCCTGCAGCGTTGGAACCCGGGAAGTTGCCAATGGAAACGGTATGCAGTCAGGCGAAACAA
This sequence comes from Neisseria sp. HMSC069H12, assembly GCF_001812735.1. Classification (NCBI taxonomy): domain Bacteria; kingdom Pseudomonadati; phylum Pseudomonadota; class Betaproteobacteria; order Neisseriales; family Neisseriaceae; genus Neisseria; species Neisseria sp. HMSC069H12. Next base: position 23,358 of record NZ_KV810241.1, on the reverse strand, counting down.
CAATCCGCCGGCAAAGAGCAGGTTTAACGTAAAAATATTAATCCAGCCCAAATGCCCGAACAGATAAATCAGCCCGCCAATCAAAATGGCTACGCTGCCGTAAAGGTCGGTGCGCAAAATCATCGGCACATCATTGACCAAAATATCGCGCGCAATACCGCCGCCAACGGCAGTCACAAAAGCCAAAGAAATAACGCCAAACAAATTGAGCTGCAAGGCCATACCGATTTGTGCGCCGGTAATGCTGAAAGCTGCCAAACCGATGGCATCGGCAATAATAAAAGCAGCGGCCAAATAGGTGCTGCGATAGCGTTGCACCCTTATCAACCATGCAATGGCAAGCGTGGCAAACACAACAATCAACGCATCGGTTTTCAAAAACACTTGCGGAATCCGGCCGACCAAACCATCGCGTATCATGCCGCCGCCAACAGCCGTCAGTAACGCCGTAATGACGACACCGAGTACATCCAATTGCTTGTTGTAGCCGACCAAATAGCCGGAAATGGCAAACGCAGCTGTCCCAATGATTTGAATGAAGTTGGTTGTATTCATATATATGTTTTATTCATCAGATGATAGTTTATTTTATAGGCGCTAAACCATTTCTTATTTGCTCTTCGATTTCATCTAACATCTGATAACGCTTACGATACATAGACCGTTTTTTGCTTTCAATTTCCTCAAAATTTTTACGTACCGGCTCTTTTGGAAGATGCCATAATCCATCAACACCTTTTTGAGCACCATGCTCCTGCCAAAATTGGTCATAGTTCATTTTGACACGTTTCTTCAAGCGCCAACGTAGCTTAACTTGCCTATCTTGTGTGATACCAATCACACCATCCAGCTTTAATGCAATAGCAAAATATTGCAATGCATGCACCATCAATTGCTGAGGACGCAATCCATGTAGCTTCTTAGTTAAATCCCGTACGGTATCTTTCGCCTCTTCTCCTGCTGGTCCCTGAAGGGAGGCTGCAAGCAGCATATTATTTACAAAGGCGAATGTTGTCATATACAGACGTCTTCCATTGCTTTCTCGTAAAGAAAGAGACCACATTCCCTCATCGACGCAATTGTCATTTCGGTTAAGCCAAATCTCAAGGCCGTCTGAAGGTTTTGCCAAAATAATATGAAAGGAACGGGTTTTCATACCCATTACTCTTTCTTTTCCAAACAGCTTTTCTGCAGCCTCAAAATCTGACTGCATAATTTTTAACCTATCTTGACCACTAAGTTTCTTATCAACAAACTCATGTATCAAAGGATAGGCATCTTGGGGCATTTGACTAAAAAAACTTTGGCATATTTCCGAAGCATTTACAAACTGCTCAAATGCCTTAATTTCTTTACGATACCACAATGTCCGCAATGTAAATTTTAAATGTTGCGTTTTAAACTTTGGCGCATTCTGATAAACAGTTTTAAATCCCGGAAAAGAAAACTTTTCAGGCATATAGGCTCCCTACCCTTATTCCGGCGCTTTAGTGTGCCAATCGCTATTCAGTTGAACTTGATGTGCGGCACCCAAAATTTTGGCTTCGGAGAAATAGTTGCCGATAAATTGCACACCAATCGGCAGACCGTTTGTACTGAAACCGGCAGGCAGAGTCAGTGCAGGCAAACCGGCAAGGTTCACGGCGATGGTGTAAATATCGGACAAGTACATTTGTACAGGGTCGTGAATGTCGCTGCCGAGTTTAGGCGCGGCAGTCGGCGCAGTCGGCGCCAAAATGAAATCACATTGACCAAAGGCCGTTTGAAAATCATTGGCAACCAGACGGCGCAGTTTTTGCGCTTTCAAGTAGTACGCATCGTAGTAACCATGGCTCAATACATAAGTACCGATCATGATACGGCGTTTGACCTCGCTGCCGAAACCTTCGGCACGGGTGTTGCTGTACATTTCTTCCAAATCGCCGAATTGCGCTGCACGATGGCCATAACGTACGCCGTCGAAACGGGACAAGTTGGTACTTGCTTCCGCGGAGGCGAGAACATAATAAGCAGGAATCGACAATGATGTTTGCGGCAGGGAAACTTCAACAGTCTCCGCGCCTTGAGCTTTAAGCAAATCAATAACGCTTTGCAAGGCCGTCTGAACATCGGCATCCGCGCCTTCGCCGAAATATTCTTTAGGCAAACCGATTTTCAAACCTTTAAGCGGCTTGTCCAAATCACGGGTGTAGTCTTCTTTGTCGCGCTCCAAACTGGTGGGATCGCGCTCGTCAAAGCTGGCCATGGCGTTCAACAAAATCGCGCAGTCTTCGGCCGTTTGCGCCATAGGGCCAGCTTGGTCAAAGCTGGAAGCATAAGCAACCATACCGAAGCGTGAAACCGTACCGTAAGTCGGTTTGATGCCGGTAATGCCACAATGCGATGCAGGCTGGCGGATAGAACCGCCGGTATCCGAACCCAACGCAGCCGGTGCCAAACGAGCCGCAATCACAGCAGCCGAACCGCCTGACGAACCGCCGGGAACATGTTCAAGATTCCATGGGTTTTTGGTTGCGCCGTAGAACGAAGTCTCATTGGTCGAACCCATGGCAAATTCGTCCATATTGGTACGGCCAAGAGTCACCATGCCGGCATCCAACAGGTTTTGCACCACAGTGGCAGTATAAGGAGAAACAAAGTTATCCAACATTTTGGAACTACATGCACTGCGCCAACCTGTTTGGCAGAAAATATCTTTGTAAGCAACCGGCACACCGGTCAAAGCCGTTGCATTACCGGCCGCGATACGCGCATCGGCTGCTTTGGCTTCAGCAAGGGTCTTATCTTGATCGATGGTCACATAGCCATTGATGGCAGGGTTTTTCGCAGCAATAGCAGCCAAATATTCGGTCGCCAATTCGACTGCAGAAATTTGTTTGGATTGCAGCAGGCTGCTGGCTTGTTTGAGCGTGTAAGCGGTCATTGTGCCGTACTTTCTATAAAACAGTTTTTTGCTTTCAAAACAGATATTGAAAACATCCGTTTAAATCAATAAATCGGGCCGTCTGAACAGAATATCCTTTCAGACGGCCTTGCAATAGGGGCTTGCCGATAAGCAAAGGCCGTCTGAAACCTTATTCTTCAATCACTTGAGGAACGATATACAGGCGGTTGCGCACTTCGGGGGCAACAGCCTGATATTCTGCAGCGTGATCGGTTTCAGTCACTTTATCTTCGCGCAGGCGCAAAGCGGCTTCATGCGGATGCGCCATGGGTTCGATGCCGTCGGTATTGACGCTTTGCATGTTTTCAACCATGGCGAAAATGTCGTTCAACTCGGCAAGCGTTTTGTTTTTTTCTTCGTCCGTTAAAGTGAGGCGCGAGAGTTTTGCGATTTTTTCCACATCATTTAAGCTTAAAGCCATAAAAAATCCTTGTCTGATAGCAATGCCTCTTTGGTTTGGGGTATCATTGCATTTCGTCTTCTATGAAGCGAAGAATTATAACCGAAAACCAAACAGGTTGGCATGGTGTTTTAATTCAGACGGCCTTTTAAGGGGGCATTTATCCGTCTAAAACCGTGTACCTGTTTTTCTTATTTTAATAATGCTAAACACATCCGGGCTGGGCCGGAATTTCAGGAATCCTATGTTTCGTCTTTTATCTCGTTTCCTCTTCAATGATATTGCCATCGACTTGGGCACGGCCAACACGTTGATTTTTGTACGTGGCAAAGGGATTGTTTTGGATGAGCCGTCTATGGTTGCGATTCAATCCGGCGCAGGCAATAAAAGTAAAATTATGGCGGTAGGCACGGAAGCAAAAAAAATGCAGGGTCGTGCGCCGCGCAATATCGAAATCGTCCGCCCGATGAGGGACGGCGTGATTGCCGATTTTGTAATTACCGAGCGTATGCTGGGTATGTTGATTAAAAAAGCCACCGAAGGACGGTCTTTGGTTCCGCCTCGTGTGGTTATCTGTGTTCCGGGCGGCTCCACCCAAGTGGAACGTAAAGCGATTTTGGATTCGGCGTTTGCTGCCGGAGCGGCAAGCGTACATTTGATTGAAGAACCGATGGCCGCCGCTTTGGGCGCGGGCTTGCCGATTGAAGATGCGGCAGGTTCGATGATTGTCGATATTGGCGGCGGTACGACTGAAATCGGTATTCTTTCACTGGGCGGCATGGCCTATTCTGCTTCTGTCCGCGCAGCTGGCGATGAATTCGATAAAAGCATCATCCATTACCTTCGCCGCCATCGCGGTGTCTTGATTGGCGAAGCTACGGCCGAAGAATTGAAGAAACAAATCGGCTCGGCCTCGGGCTTTGAAACCGAAACAGCCATGCGCATTAAAGGCCGCGATCTGGCCGAAGGTACGCCTAAATCCTTGGCAGTTACTTCAGATGAAATCCGTGAAGCATTGAGTGAAACGGTAAATCAAATCATCCGTGCCGTCCGTCTGGCTTTGGAACAGGCTCCACCCGAATTGGCAGGAGACATCGCCGACCGCGGTATTATGCTGACCGGCGGCGGCGCGCTTCTGCACGGTATCGATACCGTCTTAGCCGATGCAACCGGCCTGCCCGTCGGTATTGCCGACCAACCTCTGAACTGCGTTGCCTATGGTGCCGGTAAGGCTTTGGACTATATCGGCAAATGGGATACCGTGTTTACGGAAAACCCATAAGGTAGATGGTTATGGAACACTCTTCTTTGCGCTTTGACGAGGCAAAAGGCCCTAAGCTGTTGCCTCGTTTTGTCGTTTATATCGCTCTGGCTACCGGCCTGATTGTGGCCGATTACCGCTTTTCATTAATGCAGCCTATACGTGCGGCAGTAATGCCTATGCTCTATCCTGTTCAATGGCTGGCGAATCAACCTGTTCAACTTTATCAATATTTTGCCGACCTCTCCCAGTCTAAATCCGAGCTCTTGGAACAAAACCGCCAACTTCTGGAAGAAAATGGTCGTCTGAAAATTGATTTGCAGCGAGATAAAGTCAATACCGATGAATTGCGCGAATTAAAAAAACTATACGGTTTACAACAAAAAGGCATTCACAACGTTATCGGCGCGGAAGTCATTTCCAATGGCAAAGATCCGCTTTCCGAAAGACTGATTATCGGCAAGGGCAGTCAAGACGGTTTGAAAGTTGGCGACGCGGTCATCGATCAAAGCGGTTTGATTGGCCTGTTGACACAAGTTCACACACAAAGTGCGGAAATTGGGTTGATTTCAGGCGGACAAAGCATTGTCCCCATAGCCGTCAGCCGCACCGGTGAACGCAACTTGGCATACGGCAATGGTAACGGTTTGGATTTGCGCTATTTCCCAACCGGCTCCGACTTGAAACCCGGCGATGTTCTGCTGACTTCCGGTTTGGACGGTACTTATCCGGCAGGTATTCCCGTTGCAACCGTCAGCAAGGTTGTCCGTGCATCGGGAACGCCTTATTACGATACGCAACTGACGCCTTTGGCCGCTTTACGCAGCAGCCGTTTTGTCTTGGTACTTTCTTCCGCCCCTTCTTCCCCACGCTGATTTCATGAACGATTTTGACGATTCTTACCGTGCAGTACCATTGCACATCATGGCGGCCAGTCTCATAGTGATGATGATACTGGACTTTATGCCGTTTTCCTTTGACGGATTCTTTTGGCTGCCTGAAATGACGGCACTGATGTTGCTGTATTGGACATTGCACCAACCGCAACGCGCAGGCATGGGACTGGCTTTTGTCATCGGCCTGATTGTCGATGCTGCAACCGCCGCGACTTTGGGCTTGCACGCCCTGTCTTACGTCGTGATGACTTATTTCATCTTAAACCGCCGCCGCCAAATCATGCTTTACGGCCACATTATGCAATTGGCCGCTGTATTGGCCGCACTGCTTCTCAATCAGGCCGTCTTAACTGTTGCCCGTTTGTTTCTTAATCATCAGGTCATCACTTTGCAAGGCTTTGTTGCCCCATTTGTCGGCGCATTACTTTGGCCGATACTCAGCCAGCTAATGTTGATTGTGACCCGTATTTACCGCTCCCGCTGAAAAGATGAAACCGATTCTTCCACGCCGTCTTTCCGGTGGTCAACATACCAAAAAACCTTCCGCTCAGGCAGCACAAGCCGATGCCCTATTGCGCCTGCTCGTTGCTTTTATCCTGATCGTCATCTTCTTTTCCATCTTGCTGGCGCGGTTCTTTTACCTGCAAGTGACTCAACACAACGAGTTTTCCGGTCAGGCATCGAGCAACCGTATTACCCTGATTCCAACGCCGCCTGTACGCGGCGAAATCGTCGATATCAACGGCGTTCCTTTGGCCAAAAACTATCCAGTCTTTTCGCTAGAAGTTATTCCCAGCCGCATTGAAGGCAAGATGGAAGATGTTATCGAAGCATTAAAAAAATACGTCGATATCACACCGACAGATTTAAAACGCTTCAAAAAATACCGCGAAAGCTATCGAAAATTTGAAAATATCCCGCTCAAACTCAGGCTGACCGATGAAGAGGCAGCCCGTTTGTCCGTACATCTGCGCGAATTCAAAGGCATAGAGGTCAATTCACGCACATTCCGCGAATATCCTTACGGCAAACTGACTTCCCATTTCTTAGGCTATATCGGCCGTATTAGCGACAAAGACAAAGAAATGCTGGAAGAAGAAGGCCTGACCGCCCTCTACCGCGGCAGTACGCATATCGGCAAATCCGGCTTGGAAAAATATTACGAACACCAGCTTCATGGTATTCCAGGCTATCAGGAAGTCGAAAAAGATGCTTACGGCAATATCGTCCACGTATTGAAAAATGTTCCGTCCAAAATGGGGCAAACCTTGCGCCTAGGCATGGATATCCGTATGCAGCAGGAAGCCGACCGCATTTTAGGCGACCGCCGTGGCGCATTGGTGGCCATCAATCCGCAAGACGGTACTGTTTTGGCATTTGTTTCCAAGCCTTCTTTCGATCCTAACCTCTTTATTGACGGCATCGACAGCGACACTTGGAAAATGCTGAATGACGATTGGAAAAAGCCTTTGATCAACCGCGTTACCCAAGGCCTTTATCCGCCGGGTTCTACATTCAAACCCTTTATGGGCATGGCTTTGTTGGAAAGCGGCAAAATCACTCAAAACACCATCATCCCCGCTCCCGGCGCATGGAGCATACCCGGCAGCCGCCATATTTTCCGCGACTCAGTCCGTAGTGGCCACGGCTCGGCCAATTTGAGCAAAGCCATTCAAGTATCTTCAGATACCTTCTTTTACCGCTTGGGTTACGAAATGGGTATCGATAAAGCCTCTCCGTATCTGGCGCAATTCGGTTTCGGCCAAAAAACCGGCATTGACCTGCCCAGCGAATATACAGGCGTTTTGCCTAGCCGCGAATGGAAAGCCAAACGCTTTGCCAAATCTTCTGACCCTACCGCCAAAGAATGGCGCGCCGGCGAAATGGTTTCTGTCAGTATCGGCCAAGGCTACAACGCCTACACGCCTTTGCAAATGGCACATGCGACAGCTTCTCTTGCCAATGACGGTGTCGTCCATCAGCCTCATTTGGTCGAAGAAGTATTGGATTTCGGCGCACGCAAAATTACCCGCATCAACCCCAATCCCGAGCGTCAAATTCCGTTCAAAGCCGACAACTTCGAATACGTCAAACGCGCAATGGAAAAGGTATTAAAACCGGGCGGTACGGCGCACCGTATCGGTGGCGGACTTGCTTATACGATGGGCGGTAAAACCGGTACGGCCCAGGTCGTACAAATCAAACAGGGCGGCCGCTACAACGCCGCAGCCCTGCGCGAACAACACCGCGACCACGCATGGTTTATCTCGTTTGCGCCATTGGAAAAACCTGAAATCGCCATTGCCGTTATTTTGGAAAACGGCGGTTGGGGTGCGTATGCTGCACCATTGGCCCGTGAAATGACTGATTTTTATATGCTTCACGTCAAGCCGCAACAGTTTTCAGACAGCCTTGAGTCAGGCTCTGCCAAAACTGAAACAACGGACAAGCATCAGCCTATTACCAGCATTTTCCAATCTGCCTACGGACTGACTCCGACAAGCCCTGCCCCACAGCCGGAGGTTCATCATGAATAACACATCAGCGTGGAAAAATTTCAAATCCACCATTACAGCCCCGATTGACCCTTGGCTGTTTTTTGCCATGCTCGCCATCTACATCATGAGCCTGTTCCTGCTCTATTCTGCAGACGGGCAAGAGTTCGGCCAATTGGAAAACAAAACCATCCATACCGTTTTGGGCTTTGCCCTGTTATGGATTATCGCCGTATTCAAGCCGCAAACGGCTGCCAAAATCGCCCTTCCGGTTTACATTGTCGGCGTATTACTGTTGATTGGCGTCGAAGTTGCTGGCGTTACCGTCAACGGCTCGACCCGTTGGCTGAGCCTCGGCTTTACCCGTATCCAACCCTCCGAAATCATGAAAATCGGTATTCCCATGACTGTCGCGTGGTATTTCCAACGCTATGAAGGCCGTCTGAAATGGATACATTATATTGTCGCCCTCGTGCTGATTCTTGTTCCTGTCGCCCTGATTTTGAAGCAGCCCGACCTCGGTACGGCCGCGCTGATTATGGCTTCGGGTATTTTTGTCATCTTCTTTGCCGGATTGCCTTGGAAGGCTATTTTTTCCGCTATTATTGCCTTTGTGGCCGCACTGCCACTTTTGTGGAATTACGGCATGCACGACTATCAAAAAACCCGCGTCCTCACCCTGCTTGACCCAACCAAAGATCCGTTAGGCGCAGGCTACCATATCATCCAATCCATGATTGCCATCGGCTCGGGCGGCGTATGGGGTAAAGGCTGGCTAAACGGTACGCAAACCCATTTGGACTATATTCCCGAATCAACGACTGACTTTATTTTCGCGGTATTCGGCGAAGAGTTCGGTCTGATTGGCAATATCCTTTTACTGCTGGTTTACCTTATCATTTTGTCACGCGGATTGTGGATTGCCGCGCAAGCGCAATCCCTTTACAGTCGTACTTTGGCAGGCGCATTGACCATGACCTTTTTCTGCTACGCCTTTGTAAACATGGGCATGGTCAGCGGCATTTTGCCCGTCGTCGGCGTCCCCCTCCCCTTGGTCAGCTACGGCGGTACGGCTACACTTTCCATCATGGTGGTGCTCGCCCTGTTGATGGGTATTGCTAATGAACACAAAAACCTCCGCCGCCGTAATGCGGATAACGATCACCTAACTGAAAGCGAGGAATAATATGGAACTGGGTGTAGAAATCGGCAAGCTGCTTGTGGCATTTCTCGTGCTGATTAATCCTTTCAGCGCGCTCTCAATTTATCTTGACCTGACACAAAACCACAGCACCAAAGAAAAACGCAGAATCGCGCGTACTGCCGCATTGGCCGTCTTCATCGTGATTGTCGTCTTTGCACTGGGCGGCGGTATCTTGTTGAAAGTACTCGGCATCAGCGTCGGCTCTTTCCAAGTCGGCGGCGGGATTCTGGTTTTGCTGATTGCCATCTCCTTAATGAACGGCAACGACAACCCGGCCAAACCCAAAATTGACCCCCATTCAGAAGAACATCAAAATGCGCAACAAGTCCGCCGCAACGAAAAAGCCATTGCCGTCGTACCCATTGCCATTCCGATTACCATCGGCCCCGGCGGTATCTCCACTGTCATCATTTATTCCTCTGCCGCCAAAAATTACAGCGATATTGTCCTGATTATCATCTCCGGCTTTTTGGTTAGCCTGATTTGCTATTTCATTTTGGTCGTGGCCGGACGCATCAGCAAACGCTTGGGCACTACCGGCCTGACCATCCTCAACCGCATCATGGGCATGATGCTTGCCGCCATTTCCGTAGAGATTATTGTTGCCGGCTTAAAATCCATTTTCCCCCAACTGGTCGCTTGAAGTACAATCATCACAATAAAAGGGCCGTCTGAAACATTTTCAGACGGCCTCATAAAAACATAAAAACAAAGGAGCCAACTATGTTTCACAGCACCCATGTCTTCACCGGAGAAACCATTTACCGCAGACCGGCGCAAAGCTATACCGAGTTCACCGACGAATTAAACTGCCTCCAAACCCTTCAGCAAACTTTCGCCCAATCAAGCATTACCGAGCGCACCGCCCTCTTACAGCAATTTGCCGACAGCCTCACCCAAAACCAAGAACGCCTTGCCGAAATGGTTTGCGAAGAAGTCGGACGCTGCCTGCACGAATGCCGTGCCGAAATCAGCAAATCCATCGAGCTTATCCGCTACTACGTCCGTCTTGCCCCCGAACTACTTGCCCATAAAACCATCGCCACCCAAGCCAGCCTCAGCCAGGTCCGCTTCGAGCCTTTGGGCGTTGTTTTGGCGGTCATGCCGTGGAACTATCCTGTTTGGCAGATTTTACGATTTGCCATCCCTGCCCTCTGTGCCGGCAATGCCTGCGCGGTCAAACCTGCGCCCAGTGTTGCCCGAGTCAGCGAAACCCTCTTCGGCCTTGTCCCAAAAGGTTTACCGCTTATCGGCGCATGGTTGAGCCATGAAGACACGCTTAAAGCCATTGAAGATACCGATGCCATGGCATTTACCGGTTCGACCCATACCGGCCGCCTGCTGGCCGCCCATGCAGGCAGACATCTGAAAAAAACCGTCCTTGAACTGGGCGGCAGCAATCCGTTTATCATCCTGCCCGATGCCGATCTGCAACGCGCAGCCATCGATGCCTGCTATTCGCGCTTTCGCGATGCCGGACAATCCTGCAATGCCGCCAAACGCATCGTTGTTACCCAAGATATTGCCGAACAGTTTATCCCGCTCTTCCTTGCCGAGTGCGCCAAACTGCAAACCGGCAATCCAAAAGATCCGAACACCACCCTTGCCCCGCTTCACCGCCAAGACTTGCGTCAAACCGTACACGAGCAGGTTCAAGATGCGGTTGCACACGGTGCGCAATGCTTAAGCGGCGGCTATATCCCTGAGGGAGAAAGCTGGTTTTACCCTGCCACGGTATTGGATCAGATCAACCCAAACTGCCGCGTTTGGCACGAAGAAGTCTTCGGCCCGGTTGCCATGATTTTACGTGCCGACAATCCGGATCATGCCGTCGCACTTGCCAATGACACACCTTTCGGCCTTGGCGCCTGCATCTACACAGCCGACACGGCAAACGCATGGCAATACGCCGAAAGAATCCAAGCAGGCTCTGTCTTTATCAACCGCCACACCAGCAGCGACCTGCGCCTCCCCTTTGGCGGTGTCAAAGCTTCCGGCTATGGACGCGAGCTATCAGAATTTGGACTGTACGAGTTCGTCAACGTCAAAACCTATTGGCAAAAATAAACCGTTTCATTAACTCAGGCCGTCTGAAACCCGTTTTCAGACGGCCTGATGTTGTTTAAAAAGGCTGGCAAAATGTTGGATTCAATCCCGTACAAACCATGCAAAGCCAAAATACTTCAAAAATAAGAAACCTATCTTAGAAAACAATCCATATTCCCACGTCGATTTTGAACCAGCAGATTATCGTATTCTTCATTCCGATTGCTGCATTAAGCCGTTTCTAAAATATTCAATAAACAAAAAGACCATCTGAAATACAACTTTCAGACGGCCTTTTCAATCAAGCACTACTTACTGAATTACAGTTCCCATGCAGCCAATTTAGCAGCGTACGCATCCAAGTCGGCGATTGGACGGGTAGCCACGCCGCTTTCCATAGCTGCTTTAGCGGTAGCAGAAGCAACGCGAGGCAACAGGCGAGAGTCGAATGGTGTAGGAATCAGGTATTCCGCACCGAATTCAAATTTCTTACCGTAAGCGGCAACCACTTCTTCAGTTACCTCTTCCATTGCCAAGTCAGCCAAAGCGTACACGCAGGCACGTTTCATTTCTTCGTTGATGGTGGTCGCGCCGACATCCAATGCGCCACGGAAGATGAATGGGAAGCACAATACGTTGTTTACTTGGTTCGGGAAGTCTGAGCGGCCGGTACCGATTACCACATCCGGACGGGTTTCTTTTGCCAAAGGAGGCAGAATTTCCGGATTTGGGTTTGCCATAGCGAACACGATTGGTTTTTCGTTCATGGTGTTCAGCATTTCAGGGGTCAGCAGGTTTGCACCGGACAGACCCAAGAAGATGTCTTTACCTTTAACGGCATCAGCCAATACGCGTTGGCCGTTGTCTTCGATGGCGTAGAATTGTTTGGACTCGTCCATACGGTCTTTGTCTTCGCGGGTTTTATAAATCACGCCTTTGGAGTCGCAGACGGTAACGTTTTCACGTTTCAGACCCAAATCCAGCAATTGGTTCAAGCAGGCAATCGCTGCGGCACCTGCACCGGAGCACACCAAAGTCGCTTCTTCAATTTTGCGGCCGGTATAACGCAAAGCGTTCAATACGGCGGCAGCGGTAATGATGGCAGTACCGTGTTGGTCGTCGTGGAATACAGGGATTTTGCAACGTTTGCGCAATTCGCGTTCGATGTAGAAGCACTCAGGCGCTTTGATGTCTTCGAGGTTGATGCCACCGAAAGTCGGTTCCAAAGAAGCGATGATGTCTACCAATTTTTGCGGGTCTTTTTCATCGATTTCGATATCGAATACATCAACGCCGGCGAATTTTTTGAACAATACACCTTTGCCTTCCATTACAGGTTTACCGGCCAATGCGCCGATGTTGCCCAAACCCAACACTGCAGTACCGTTGGAAATCACGGCAACCAAATTGCCTTTGGCAGTGTATTTGTAGGCAGTTTGAGGATCGGCATGGATTTCCATACAAGGAGCGGCTACGCCCGGAGAGTACGCCAACGCCAAGTCTTTAGAAGTGGCAAGAGATTTGGTTGGGGTAACGGAGATTTTGCCCGGCACGGGGAATTCGTGGAATTGCAGGGCAGCTTCTTTTAATGAATTTTCCATTTATCGATCCTGTTTGCGAGAGAGATTTTACAGAGAACAAGTCTGAAACAGGCTGCTTCAGACGTTTAAAATTTCTAAAGTCGGGTTGTTAACAGACCGGCTTTGTAAGAGGCCGTAATTTTATCATGTTCTTTTGGTGGCGCATACCGATATTTATTACATTTGTTTTGATATTTCGTTTTATTTGGTTTTATGTCTAAAAACTTCTGTAATAATATTTCTTTGCTACACTATCCTTCTTTCAGACGGCATTTTATTTAAACTTAAACATTCAATCCAAAATGACTGTCTAGCGCGGTTTCAATCTGATTTTTTACCGCGCCCAGACTTTGGCTACTGTCGATGACGGCATAGCGTTCCGGCTGTTCGTTAGCACGTTGCAGATATACTTCGCGCACCCGATTGAAAAACTCGGCTTCTTCTTGTTCAAAGCGGTCTTTCTCACGCGTTTGGTTGATGCGTGCCATTGACACTTCTAAAGGCACATCCAAGAGCAAGGTTAAATCTGGGCGGAAATCGCCCTGTACCCAATACTCAAGCGTAGCAATATCTTGCAAGGGAACGCCGCGTCCGCCGCCTTGATAGGCAAACGTTGCATCGGTAAAGCGGTCGGAAACCACATGCGTGCCGTTTTTCAGGGCAGGCAGAATGACTGTTTCCAAGTGTTGCTGTCTGGCTGCAAACATCAGCAGGGTTTCGGTACGCAGACTGACTTGGGTAGCTGGGTTGAGCAGGATTTCACGCAATGCTTCTCCAGCCGGAGTGCCTCCCGGTTCGCGCGTAAACAATACGGGCAGTTGGTGTTTTTCAAACCATGCTTTCATTATGGTGAGGTTGGTGGATTTGCCTGCGCCGTCTATGCCGTCAAGGGTAATAAATCTGGGTTTCATATGGATATCGTCAATTTAAAGGCCGTCTGAAACAGGGATTATAAATGTTTCAGACGGCCTATTCGGTTTATTTCTTCAAAATATATTTGCGTACGGCAGCATTGTGTTCAGAAAGATTGTGGCTGAACTCGCTCAAGCCCGTACCATCCATTTTTGAGACGAAATACAGATATTTTTCATCAGACGGATGACCTGCTGCTTCAAGCGCGGCCTTGCCGGGAAGCGCAATCGGCGTCGGCGTCAAACCGCTGCGCGTATAAGTATTGTAAGGCGTATCGCGTTGCAGGTCGGCTTTGCGGATTCTGCCTTTATACGCATCGCCCATGCCATAGATGACGGTCGGGTCGGTTTGCAGGCGCATGCCGATATTCAGGCGGTTGACGAATACGGCGGCTACATGGGCGCGGTCGTCTTCGTGCGCGGTCTCTTTTTCAATCAGACTCGCCATAATCAGCATTTCGTACGGATTTTTATAAGGCAGGCCGCTTTGACGGTCGTCCCATGCTTCTTGCAGGTTCTCCCGCATTTTACGGTAGGCAATTTTGTAAATTTGAAGATCGCTGCCACCGGCATCAATTTCGTAACTATCTGGGAAAAACTGTCCTTCAGGATTGCTGCTTAAGGCATCGGGCGCTACTTCGGCCATCAATTTTTCATCGTTCCAACCACGCGTGTCATGGGCAATGTCGGCAGTGTTGTCGATAATACGGCGCATTTGGGCAAAACGCGCGCCTTCCAAAATTTGCACGCTGACCGAGTCAGGACGGCCTTTTTTAATGCGTTTTAAAATGTCCCAAGCCGATACTTTGGCAGACAGGCGGTAAGAACCGGCATTGAGTTGGTTGTGTACGCCCATCACATATGCGGCGGCTACCAGCACATAACGGTTATAAACGATGCCGTCTTGAGCCAGTTTGCGGCTGACGGAAGAGATACCTTGGTTTTTGGTAATGGTAATACGGTATGGTTTGCCGTTGTCTTTCGGAACAAACAACAATGCGGCAACCACGGCGGCAAATGCCGTCAAAAATACGGCCAGCCATTTCAACAATTTTTTCAGCATGGTAGGATTCTTGGTTTGTGAACGTGTCGGGCGACAGTATAACCGAAAATAAGTCCACCACGCCTGCCACCTTCCCTAACTTATGCTTTCCTATCCCGAAAGGCCGTCTGAAACCATGAATTCCCCTTCAAAAAACATTTGGCAAAACGGCCGCTGGCTGAATGCACGCCAAACTCATTCGCCCAATTTCAGCCCACGCGAACCGGATGAAGACATCTCATTGGTTGTCCTCCACAATATTTCCCTTCCTCCTTTTGAGTACAACACGGGGGCAGTGGAAAATTTGTTTACCAACCAAATCAACCCTGACGAGCACCCTTTTTTCAGTATCATCCACACCTTGCGCGTCTCCAGCCATTTTTTCATCAGCCGTAAAGGCGAAACCGTCCAATTCGTTTCCTGCGACGACATGGCCTATCATGCCGGCGTATCGTCGTTTCAAGGCAGAGAAAAATGCAATGCCTTCTCCATCGGTATCGAATTGGAAGGCTGCGATTTCGAGCCTTTTACCGAAGCACAATACACCAGCCTGCAAGCCTTGCTGACCGCTATCTCCGAACATTACCCGATTCAGGTCGTTACCGGTCATCAGGACATCGCGCCGGACAGGAAAACCGATCCCGGACATTTCTTCGATTGGCCTCGCCTTCAAAAAGCAGGTTTTCCCGTCCGGCGCGGATAACTTTCAGACGGCCTGAAATGATTGGTAGACATAATGCTGTCACAACCGTTTATTTTCGTTATAATTCAGCTATTCATTCGGACGCATAAAGTCCGGCTCCAACGAACTTCCCACGCAGCAAGATTCCGCACCCTGAAAAAGACGGAATGCTGCCTTTTTAAAAAGTGATTACTCCATGATTTTCATCGTCTTAGCCCTCGCCGCCCTTTTGGCGGTCATCGGTTACAACATGTACCAGGAAAACCAATACCGCAAACAAGTGCGCGAACAATTCGGCCATTCCGATAAAGATGCGCTTTTGACCAGCAAAACCAAGCACGTCCGCGACAGTAAAGAAACCGGCGGCCAGGGTTTGTTTATCAAGAAAAACAAAAAAACCGAAGAGGCATTGCGCAACCTGCAAGAGCAAGATGAAATCTACGCGGCAAAAGCCAAACTGGCTCATCCTGCCCAACTTAAAACCGATGTCGAATTGACTGTGGAAGACGATTTTTCCGCAGAAGAAAAAGTCCAACACACCGTTATCGGCTTAAACAACGAAATTACCGTCAGCCCTGCCGAAGCCGCTTCTGCTCCGGTTGAAACCGCAGCCGAACCTGTGGCACAAGTACCATTGATCAGCTTGGACGAATTGTCTCAAGTCGAGTTGCCTTGGTTTGACCCGCGCTTCGACTACATGGCCTACATCTCCCTGAAACAAGCCCAAGAATTACACGCACTGCCGCGCCTTTCCAGCACACACCGCTTCCAAATCATCGGTTGCACCATGGACGACCATTTCCGCGTTGCCGAGCCGATTCCTGGCGTTTACTACCAAGGCTTTGTCATGGGTCTGCAAGCTGTCAGCCGCAATGGTTTGGCCGCACGTGAAGAGCTGCAACACTTCGACCAACAGGTTGATGCTTTTGCCCAACTGATGGACGGCAAAGTTTTGCATACCGACTTGGATGCGTTCACCGAAGTCGCGCAAGCCCTCGACCAATTCTGTGCGCGTGTTGACCAAACCATCGCCATTCACTTGGTTTCCCATTCCAATATCAGCGGCGTAGAATTGCGTGCCGCCGTGGAAGATACAGGCTTCAAACTGGGCGAAGACGGCGCTTTCCACTTCGGTGACAACAACAACCCTCAATTGTTCTCCATCCATACTTTGGACAACAAACCGTTTACCAACCCTCTATTGGACAACCAAGCCTACCGCGGTTTCAGCATGCTTCTGGATATTCCGCATGTTCCTGCCGGAGAAAAAACTTTCGACAAATTCATGGACTTAGCAGTCAAACTCTCCGGCCAACTCAGCTTGGATTTGGTTAACGACCAAATGGAAGAAGTTTCCACCCAATGGCTCAAAGACGTACGCAACTACGTTTTGGCCCGTCAGGAAGAAATGCTTAAAGTCGGCATCAAACCCGGCAGTAAACAAGCCCTTCGCCTGTTCTCCTAAAGCTTCCCAATCAAAAAGCGGATATGCAATGACGGCATATCCGCTTTTTTCAGGTAAAATCCCTTTATCTTCAATATTCATCGATTTTCAGACGGCCTCTCTATCATCAGGCCGTCTGAAAACTCTATTTCGATTGCACATGAATCCAACCGCACAACGTATCAAATACCTGACCGACCTCCTCAACCGCTACGCCTACGAATACTACACCCTAGACGCGCCCAGCGTACCCGATGCCGAATACGACAAATTGTTCCGCGAGCTCGAAGCATTGGAGTTGAATCACCCTGAGTTGAAACTGCCCGACAGCCCAACCCAGCGCGTCGGTGGCGAGCCTTTGGCAGGCTTTGATGAAGTGCGTCATGAAGTACCTATGTTGTCACTAACCAACGCCTTCTCGCCACAAGATGAAAACGGCGTGTTTGACCATGCCGAAATGTACGCTTTTGATGAGCGCGTTCGTG
Source organism: Neisseria sp. HMSC069H12 (assembly GCF_001812735.1). Lineage (NCBI taxonomy): Bacteria > Pseudomonadati > Pseudomonadota > Betaproteobacteria > Neisseriales > Neisseriaceae > Neisseria > Neisseria sp. HMSC069H12. Next base: position 5,968 of record NZ_KV810241.1, on the reverse strand, counting down.
GCGGATTAAACGGCGAAAAACCGGAATATGTTATCGAGCCTAAATTTGACGGTTTGGCCATCAGCCTGCTGTACCGCGACGGCGTATTGACTCAAGCGGCAACCCGTGGAGATGGCACAACGGGCGAAGACGTTACCCAAAACGTCAAAACCGTATCCAACATCCCCCTGCGCCTGCATGGAGAAAACATTCCCGAACTTATCGAAATACGCGGCGAAGTCCTGATGCTCAAAGCCGATTTTGCCGCCTTAAACGCACGACAGGCTGAAAACGGACAAAAACCTTTCGCCAACCCGCGCAATGCCGCCGCCGGTAGTTTGCGCCAACTTGATTCACGCATTACGGCACAGCGCAAACTGCATTTCTTCCCCTATTCCATTGCCCGACAACAAGGCAGTTTTATCGCGGAAGAACACCTGCAAGAGCTTAACTACTGTAAAGAGCTTGGCTTCAGTCTGCCTGATGGTAATTTCGGCTGTTTCCAAAATATCGACGAAGTATTGGCGTTTTACGAGCACATGCAGCAAAAACGCCCTACTTTGCCTTACGAAATCGATGGTATGGTGGTCAAAGTCAACAGTCTGGCACAACAAGAAAAACTGGGCTTCATCTTACGCGCGCCACGTTGGGCCATTGCCCACAAATTTCCTGCTGAAGAAGCATTGACCATTGTCGAAGCCATTGATGTACAAATCGGGCGCACCGGCGCAGTAACCCCCGTCGCCCGCCTGCAACCTGTATTCGTCGGCGGCGTTACCGTTACCAACTCCACCCTGCACAATCAGGACGAAGTATCGCGCAAAGACGTACGCGTTGGAGATACAGTTGTCGTGCGCCGCGCAGGAGATGTGATTCCCGAGGTGGTGCGCGTGATTTTTGAACGCCGCCCAATGCAGGAGACTAACATTGCTGTTTCAGACGGCCTGCAAGACGATTTGTTTGCTGAAACACCTTCTGAAACCCGATCCGAACCGCTTCACAAACCCTACCGCCTGCCCACCCATTGCCCTATCTGTCACAGCGAAATCGAACGTGAAGAAGGCGAAGCGGTTGCCCGATGCAGCGGCGGTATGCTTTGCCAAGCACAACGCGCGCAAGGTTTAATCCACTTTGCCTCACGCAAAGCCATGGATATCGACGGACTTGGTCAAAAACAAATCGAGCAGCTGGTCGCACAAGATTTGGTTCGTCATTTCGCCGACCTCTACCGCCTCGACATCCCAACCCTACAAAAAATGAAGGAAACGGCGGATAAAGCATTGGCTAATGAGGAAGAACCATCAAACAATGAGATTGAAGACTTTGAAAGCGAGACCGGGAATGCCCTGCTTAGCAAAACCATTAAAAAACAGCCGACTAAATGGGCGGAAAATATCCTCGCAGGCATAGAAGCCAGCAAAACACCCGAACTCGCCCGCTTCCTTTTTGCCCTCGGCATCCGTCACGTCGGCGAACGCACGGCCAAAACGTTGGCGCAGGCATTCGGCACACTCGAACATGTCCGCCATGCACCTGAACCCATCCTCGCCTGCCTGCCTGATATCGGCACGGTGGTTGCCCGCTCCATCGCCCACTTTTTTGCCCAAGAAGCACAACAGGCGATGATAGACGAGCTGCTGACTGTAGGTGTTGCCCCGCAAAGCCAGGCTGTCACTATCCCTCCGCTACGCCATGCTGAACCGCAACGCTGGATTGCCCGCCTGCCAGATTTTAAAATCAGCGAAACCAAAGCACTGGCCTTGTGGGAGCTTGCCGGACAAAGCATAGAAGGTTTGCAAACTGACAAAGCGTTGCCTGCCGATTGGCAGACATGGCGCAGTAAACCGCAAAACGCAGCCCTGCTTGAAAATATGAAAACTTTCTTTGCTCAAACGCTGTCTAAGCTTCAAGATGAAACGATTTCAGACGGCATTAATGAAGCCGTAGCAGGTAAAACCTTTGTATTAACAGGGACTTTACCCACGCTCAAACGCGACCAAGCCCAAGCCATGATTGAGGCTGCAGGCGGTAAAGTTTCCGGCAGCGTATCTAAAAAAACCGACTACGTTGTCGCCGGAGAAGCCGCAGGCAGTAAATTGGAAAAAGCCCAAACTTTGGGCGTAGCCGTATTGAGCGAAGAAGAATTACTGTCGTTGCTGGGATAAGACAGTATATACAGTCTTTTTCGAGCCGCCTGATACTTTATCATGTGGTATTATCGTTACACACAATTACACTTTCGGGGGCTAATCCCTCAGACAAAATAGGATACCAATATGAAACCCATTAAAAAATGCGTCTTTCCCGTTGCCGGTATGGGCACCCGTTTCTTGCCTGCGACCAAAGCCAGCCCCAAAGAAATGCTGCCTATTGTGGACAAACCTCTGATTCAATATGCAGTTGAAGAAGCGGTTGAAGCCGGCTGTACCGAAATGGTGTTTATCACCGGCCGTAACAAACGCAGTATCGAAGACCACTTCGACAAAGCATACGAGTTGGAAACCGAATTGGAATTGCGTCAAAAAGACAAACTGTTGGAGCACGTTCGCGATATCCTGCCTCCCAACATTACCTGCATGTACATCCGTCAAACTGAAGCATTGGGTTTGGGTCATGCCGTATTGTGCGCGCAGGCTGCCGTTGGTAACGAGCCTTTCGCCGTTATTTTGGCAGACGATTTGATTGACACGCCTAAAGGCGCGTTGAAACAGATGGTTGATGTGTACAACCAAAGCGGTAACAGCATTTTAGGCGTTGAAACCGTTGATCCTTCTCAAACAAGCTCTTACGGTATCGTTGAAGTTGAAAAACTGAAAAGCTATCAGCGTATCACCAACATCGTTGAAAAACCCAAACCGGAAGAAGCGCCTTCCAACCTTGCTGTTGTCGGCCGCTATATCCTGACTCCGCGTATTTTTGACTTGTTGTCCAACCTGCCCCGCGGCGCCGGTAACGAAATCCAACTGACAGACGGTATCGCCCGCCTGCTCGACCATGAGTTTGTGTTAGCTCATGCGTTTGATGGCAAACGCTACGACTGCGGCAGCAAATTAGGTTACCTTGAAGCAACCGTGGCTTACGGTTTGAAACATCCTGAAACTGGCGAACAATTCAAAGAATTGCTCAAGCAATACGCTTAAGCCCAGCCATTATAAAAAGGCCGTCTGAAATTTCAGACGGCCTTTTTCTCAAACTTATTTCTTCCAATATGCCGGAGTCAGCAAAATCAGAACGGTAAAAATCTCCAAACGTCCCAACAACATCACCGCCGTACACAGCCACTTCTGTACATCGCTCAGCGCGGCGTAATTATGCGACGGTCCAACTGCCCCCAAACCCGGCCCTGCATTGGTAATACAGGCAATGACTGCCGTAAAGGCGGATAAAAAGTCCAAGCCTGCCGCCATCAATAGAAAGCTGAATACGATGACCGTCATAAAGTAAATAAAGATGAACGACATGACAGTCAGCGCCATGCGATCCGGAATGGAGCGGTTGTTGACCTTTACCGTACGAACCGCACGCGGGTGCAGCAAAATCAACATTTCACGCAAGCTGAATTTGAACAACACCAACGCACGCACGTTTTTAATACCGCCCCCCATAGAGCCTGAACTTGCCAATACGTTCGACAGAAAAAACATCCACAACGACACAATCAGCGGCCATTGAGCAAAGTCTGCATTGGAGAAACCGCTGGCCAATCCGATGGACACAAAGTTGAAGCTGACGAAGCGCAAAGCTTCGCCAAGGCTTTGATAAACGTCCTGCTGCCATAAATACAATGCCGAAATCAAAATACTGCCCGACAAAACCAACAACATGGAACGGCATTCTTCATCTTTCCAATACACCTGCAAAGAGCGGTTGCCCAGCGCAGTAAAGTGGCTGGCGAAATTGATACCGCCCCAGACAGTAAAAAACATCAATGTCCATTCGACTGCCACAGAATCAAAATAGGCAACGCTGTCATCATGTGTCGAAAAACCGCCCAAGGCCACTGCCGACATCGCATGGCACAAGGCATCAAACCAGCCCATGCCAGCAATATGCAAGGATACAAAGGCGGCAGCAGTTGTCAGCGCATAAGCAAACCACAGCCGTTTGGCCACTTGCGAAATACGGGGAGCCATCTTGCTTTCCTTATCCATACCCGGAATTTCCGCTTTGAAAAGCTGCGTCCCCCCCACGCCCAACATCGGCAAAATCGCCACAGCCAGCACGATAATACCCATACCGCCAAGCCAGTTGAGCATGTGCCGCCAAAAATTCACCGACGGATCCAGCGTATCCAAGCCGGAAATCACTGTTGCCCCCGTTGTCGTCAGCCCCGACATCGCCTCAAAAAACGCATCGGTGAAACTCATGGACGGCATATAGAAATAAATCGGCATCGCCGCCACGACGGCAAAGGCCAGCCACAGCATCAATACCAAGGTAAATCCGTCACGCGGCCGCAATTCACGGTTGAAACGCAAAGTCAGCACCCAAGTAATACACGACACCAACAATACCGTCAAAGCCGTATAGGCAAACACGATAAACGCGCTGTCGTGATAAAAATACGACATCAGTGTCGGCACTGCCAACAGCAGTGAAAACAACAGCCCCAGCTTGGACAATACATGGATAATCGGCATAACCTTGCTTGCCGCACCACCCAATCTGAAACCCTTATACAAATACATCATATCCCTATCATCAGAAAACAAAATATTCAGACGGCCTCATGAAAAAAAGGCCGTCTGAAACAGCATATTTTATCAAAATGCCGCACCCCCGTGATAAAGAAAAACCAAAAAACACTTGCCTGCTCTTTTTCTAAGAGTATAATGTTATACCATAACACTCACTGGAGAAAGAAATGAAACCCGATATCCACCCAGACAACTATCGTACCGTCCTGTTTTACGACAGCGGTGCAGACCAAGGATGGCTCATCCGTTCATGTGCCAATACCCACGGAAAAACTATGGTTTGGAAAGACGGAGTAGAGTATCCCCTCTTCTCTCTTGATACCTCTTCCGCGTCCCACCCCGTATACACAGGCAAACAACGCAACGTCAATGTCGAAGGTCGCGCCAGCAAGTTCAACCAACGTTACCAATCCATGATGTCTTCTTTCAGAAAGGATAAATGATGCAAGTCCTCTCATCCCTGAAAACTGCAAAAAAACGACACCGCGACTGCCAAATTGTCCGCCGAAAAGGCAAAATGTACGTCATTTGCAAGAGCAATCCCCGTTTTAAAGCACGCCAGCGTTAAGCTGTCCTATCCTTCTTTCAATGTAACTCTCTGAATTTTCCGCACTTTCGTTTACCTCTAGCGCAAGTGCGGCTTTTTTCAAACGGCATTAATCATTCATATCAAAACTACAAAGAATCCTGCCATACTCCCGGAAACAGGAAGAAAAAGTAAATAATGGTTATCCCTATTGTGAAGCCATAAAGATATTTATAACATGCCGCTACATTCTTCCTTCAACACTGACCATAGGAGTCAAAAATGAAAGTAAAAGCCCTGCTTGCAATTGCCACCGCCATGAGCCTCGCTGCCTGTGCCGCACCTGAAGCCCATCGCCATGACCATGGTCAACATCATGAGCACAATCATGCACACGAACATGGCCACCAACATCATGACATGCACAACCATGACCGTGTTCAATCATTCAGCTGCGAAAACGGCCTGTCTGTACAAGTCCGCAACCTGAGCACCAACCAAGTTGAACTGCGTCTGGACGACAAAGTTGCCACCCTGTCTTCTGCCGTTGCAGGTTCAGGTGAACGCTATGTTGCCAACCAAGGCCTGTTCGGCAAAGGCGCTGAATGGCATCAAAAAGGCAGCGAAGCATTCTTCGGCTTCACTGACCCATACGGCAACAAAGTAGAAACTTCTTGCTCTGCACGCTAATTTCTACTTAGCGATAGAATAGTTGAAGGCCGTCTGAAAACTTGTGAACTGGCCCCCAAATCTTGGACACTCATAA
>NZ_KV810240.1:0-45473 GCF_001812735.1 Neisseria sp. HMSC069H12 | reverse complement strand
AACCTGTGTTTAGGTTTCGGCTGTTGGGGGAAAGACTTTTTTGCAAAGGTCTCGGCCTATGTGATAGCAGAAGAGTTATATGGAAAAACAATATATTATGCTATACTAAGGCAGCTTCCATTTTTGAATGGGGTCTTATCGTGATTTTAAAATCATAAATAAAAGGAAAATTTATATGTTGACTTATAAAAAAGAAATATATAGGAAAACCTTGCTGCATACTCTGATAGTTTCTTGTTTTTCTATTCCTGCATTGGCCGTTGCTGCAGCGGGCGACACTTCACCTACTATGGGAACAGAGGGTTCAGGAGAATTTTGGAAAGAACCAAATCAAAACATTGATGGCGATTACAAAGCTACGCTAGCACCTAATAGCGGAGGACAATTTGCTCGTCCAAAAGGGCTTATTGTTCGTGCGAATAATCAGGTAGAAATCAAAGGTAAAACTAACATTAATGTTACGTTAGCCAGCGAAGGAAATTCAGGATTAGCATCAGATTCAAATGCGGCTTACGGTATTGCGGTAGGATATGATTATGCCGGTGGTAACGCTTCTGATACCGCCAGCTTAACTTTGCATGATGATGCTAATATCACTGTTAAAAACACAGAAAACACAGTGAAAAGTACAAAAAACTTTGGTGGCGCAACTGCACCATTTGGTCACCAATTATCCGGGGTGAAAGTTTACCGTAAGGATGGTGCCAAACCGGTTTTCAATTCTGAGAAAAAACTGACCATTAATGTGGAAGATAAAACCACCGATAAAATCGGGGATTATTTAGTCGGGCTTTACGTCAGTGGAGACGGTGCGGAAGCGAACTTAAAAGATTCTGACATCACAGTGAAAGCAAACGGAAAATTTTCTGCCGCATTAAAAATTGGTAAACCGGAACTACCAAACACTGAAAAACCGGCTGACTATAAAGGTGCTGTTGTCAATTCCACCGGCAGAATGGTGCTGAATACAGAGGAAACAAAAGATTCCGCAACCGTGCGCTTATTTGGCACCAAATCCCGCTTAATTGCCGATTCAGATACCAGCAGCGGTGAAATCAAATCCGGCAATTCAGCTGTTGTTTTCGATACTCAGGATTACGCAACTAAAGTAAGTGCCTTTTTTATTAGCGACAATGTATCCAGAAATGAGCCTAATAAAGATCAAGAAGTTCGTTTAAACAATACAAAAATCACCACAACATCTGATGATGCTTCATTGATTGTTGCTGATGCGAGAAAAGAAAGTAGTTTTGCAGTAACCTTCGCAGGAAATAAAGTCGCAAGTTGGTTTAATAATGGTGAATTCGTTGCTGAAAATGCAAAATTCGCGTTGAAAGGCAAAGACAGTGAAGCCAAAGCCGCAGAAAATGGCTGGCTTGCCGAAACTAAAGTGGCAGTAACCAAAGGGGCTGATTTGACATTTACCTTGTCTGATCAAGCAAAAGCCATTGGTTTGATGCAACAACAATCTAAAGGCAATGTGCATTCTAAATTAGATGTGCATGTGAACAACCAAGCTGTTTGGGAATTGAAACAAAAAGGTGATGAACAACGCTCTACCATCAATGCCTTAACCTTGGATAAGGGGGTATTAGATGCGTCTAAAAATATTCCGAACGGTTCAACTAAAACAGACTATAAAGTTAAACTGGTTAAACAAGATGGTACTGAAGGCACATTAACCAGTAACAACGGTGAAATCACCCTTGCCAATGGCTCTTACGAAGACAAACTCACTGTGGAAGGCAACTACACAGCGAATAACGGTGTTCTTAAAGTGAATACTCATTGGGATAGTAATGATGCCAATAACGGTAAATCTGACTTATTGGAAATCACCGGCAATGCCGAAGGGACAACAAAAGTTGTCAGTTTGAAAGCAGACGGCACAGAAAATATGATTGATGGCACTATCGGCTCTATTGCGGCTGATTTGGCCAAAAACAGTACGGCAGTAGTTCGAGTACAAGGGGAAAGTAATTTAAAGAACTTTACCGGTATTGCCAAAACTACAGGTGCGGGTGAACTGCAATTGGCTTCCAAAAAAGTAGGAAATACAACCGAATATTTTTGGACGGTAGTTTCCACGAATAAGGATGCCATTTATACAGCTTCTGTTCCTGCTTATACGCTTATTCCAAACTTGAACTTAGAAGTTGGCTACGAAACAGTTGGTACATTGCACCAACGCCGTGGTGAAAATCAGGCTCTTTCTTGGAAAAAATCTCAAGCGAACAGCCAAATTTGGGGACGTATTATTGGCAAACACATTGCTTTGGATGGTAAAAAGCGTTTGAATCTTAGCGCTAACCTTGCAGGCTTCCAGTTTGGCCACGACTTTGATATTTCTTCTAGCGAAAATGGCGGCAAACGTTTAACTGGTGGTTATGTTGGTTACACACATGCTAATTCGAAATTTTATGATGAATATCGTGCCGAGAATGGTGTCGTCATTGATGACAAATATACAGGTAAAGCTAAAACCGAAAACCTCCATGTCGGTGTGACTCACACACGGTATTCTGAAGATGGTAGCTATATAGACTTTGTAGGCCAACTTTCTTGGATGCAAAATAAATATAACTCCTTAGATTCGAAAGCAAAAAACCATGGTTTGGGTGTGGCTTTATCGGGTGAGGTAGGTCGTCCGTTTGTATTAAGTAAAGAGAAAACGAATAATGGCGACAGTTGGATTATTGAGCCGCAAGCACAATTAATCTATCAATACCTCGGCTTAAATAGCTTCACTGATGATATGCGCTCTGTGCATCAAGATAAGCAACATAATTTACGCAGCCGCATTGGTGTACGCTTTGCTTATAATAATTTAACCGATCATGAAAAAGTTCGAACCTTGTATTTCACCACTAATGTGTGGCATAACTTCAGAAATACTTCGGCCAGTAACATTGGCGAGGATAATGTTACTGAAAAATTAGCAAAAACTTGGGGCGAAGTTGGTTTGGGAGCACAATTTGCAACCAGTTCCAATACCCATATTTATGCAGATGCACGGTATGAACAATCTTTAAGTGGAACGAAACATCAAGGATACAAAGGCTCAATCGGCATAAAATATTCTTGGTAATCTTCAAGTAATATATCTTACCGTAGTCCTTTTATATGAGCCGGATAAATATTAACAATATTTATCCGGCTCATTTATATGCCTTCCTCAATTATCTAAGCGCTGTACTGGATTATCAAATATAGTCAATTAAAAACAAAATGGTACAATACTCAACTTTGAAGATCTAACCATGGCATACTCTGCGGACTTAAGAAACAAGGCTTTAAACTATTACGAACAATGCAAAAACATCAGCTAAACCGCAGCAACGTTTAACTTGTCAAGAAACACACTTTACCTGTGGATTCGCCTTAAAAAACAAACAGGCAGCCTAAAACATCAAGTTACCGGTCTAAATGCCGTCAAATTGGATAGGCAAAAACCGGCTCAATATGTTGGGCAACACCCGGATGCCTGTCTGCATGAGATCGCCAAACATTTTGATTGTACGCCAGCCGCCGTTTGCTATGCACTCAAACAGATGGGGATGACGCGCAAAAAAAGACCACGACTTACAAAGAACAAGACCCGGCCAAAGTAACGCATTATTTGACACAGCTGGCCGGATTTTCCGACTACCAACGTGTTTATTTGGATAAAACAGGATTTGACCGCTACCTGTTCCGTCCCTATGCCCGCAGTCCGAAAGGGCAAATAGTGAAAGCGCAGATAAGTGGAAAAAGATACCGACGCTTATCTCCGGTGTCCGCACAAGTCGGCAACCGGCTGATTGCTCCGATGGTTTATCAAAATACGATGACCGGCGTCTTTTTTGAAGCGTGGTTTCAACAATGCCTGCTGCCCGCATTGACTCGAAAATCGGTGATTATTTTAGATAATGCACGATTTCACCGTATGGGTGTCTTACGGGAAATGGCGGAAAAATTGGGACATAAGGTATTGCCTCTTGCACCTTATTCACCTGAGCTCAACCCGATTGAGAAGGTGTGGGCGAATATTAAGCGGTATCTGCGAACCGTTTTGTCTGATTACGCCCGATTTGACGATGCGCTACTGTCCTATTTTGATTTTAATTGACTATACATCCATCAGGCCGTCTGAAAAGACTCTCTCTTACCATTTTAATGAACTATCCGATTACACGCAAAAACCCTATTTATTTTCATTTGACACCAAACAATAAAATCATATCGATACAGACGTTTGGGGCAGTTTGACGGTTTCAGGTAAAATAACGCCAAATTCATCAACCGTTCAGAAAGCCGCCGCCATGTATTCACTCGTCCGCACCATCCTATTTCGTTTCGATGCAGAAAAGGCCCATCATTTCACGCTCAACAGTTTGCGCTCTATCGAGAAACTCGGCCTGCTGCCCAAGGTGGACAGCCACACCCGACCAACCGAGCTGATGGGCTTGCAACTGCCCAATCCGGTCGGTTTGGCGGCAGGTTTGGACAAGAACGGCGAGTGTATCGATGCGTTTGCCACTTTGGGTTTCGGCTTTGTCGAAATCGGCACGGTAACGCCCAAGCCGCAGCCGGGCAATCCGCAGCCGCGCCTTTTCCGCGTTCCCGAACACCAAGGCATCATCAACCGCATGGGTTTCAACAACCACGGCATCGACGCGATGATCCGCAACATTGAAAACAGCCGCTTTAAAGGCATTTTGGGCATCAATATCGGCAAAAATGCCGTTACGCCGATTGAAAACGCGGCCGACGATTATCTGATTTGCTTGGAAAAAGCCTACGCCCACGCAAGCTACATCACGGTCAATATTTCCTCCCCCAATACGAAAAACCTGCGCGCCTTGCAAGGCGGCGACGAGTTGAGCGCATTGTTGGAATCCTTGAAAAACAAACAGGCGCAACTGGCGGCCGCGCATGGCAAATATGTGCCGCTGGCGGTCAAAATCGCGCCGGATTTGGACGAAGCGCAAATCGACGACATCGCCCATGTGGTCAAATCTGTGGAAATGGACGGCATCATCGCCACCAACACGACCATCGACAAATCAAGCTTGGGCAGCCATCCGCTCGCAGGCGAACAAGGCGGCTTGAGCGGCTTGCCCGTACGTGAGAAAAGCAATCAGGTGTTGAAACTTTTGGCAGAACGTATTGACGGCAAACTGCCGATTATCGGCGTCGGCGGCATCATGAACGGCGCGGACGCGGCAGAAAAAATCCGCTTGGGCGCCAGTGCGGTTCAAGTGTACAGCGGTTTGATTTATCGCGGCCCTGAGTTGATTAAAGAGTGTTTGGCTGCGTTGAAATAATACTTTTCCAAAAATAAGGCCGTCTGAAATCTTTCAGACGGCCTTTTGATATGTTTTCATTCTTCAAACAGATTGCCTTGTGCCAATAAGGTTTTGACCGGTGCGAAATCGCGGCGGTGTTCCGGCAAGATGCCGTATTGTTTCAACGCGGCCAAGTGTTGCGCCGTGCCGTAGCCTTTGTGGCGGTCAAACCCGTATTGCGGATAGCGTTTCGCCAATTCATACATTTCCGCATCACGCGCGGTTTTGGCCAAAACCGAAGCGGCAGAGATTTCAATAATTTTGCTGTCACCTTTGACCACGGCCTCAGCATGGACATTCAAATCTTTCGGCACGCGGTTGCCGTCTATCCACACTTTGTCGGGTACGACCGACAGCCCCTCGACTGCGCGCTTCATCGCGGCCATGGTTGCGTGCAGGATGTTCAGTTGCAGGATTTCGTCGGGGTCGGCAAAGGCAATACTCCACGCAACCGCCTGTTCCTTAATCATTTGAGCCAACATATCGCGCTTTTTTTCGCTCAGTTTTTTTGAGTCGGTCAAACCCGGTAAATCAAAATGTTCCGGCAAAATCACTGCCGCCGCAAATACGCTGCCAACCAAAGGGCCGCGTCCCGCCTCGTCCACGCCTGCGCTTAAAACCGTCGCCATTTCTTCACCGCCTGTCTGATTCAAAGCCGCCATTATATCCGCTTGCGATAGAGAAATTCTGCAATAGTTCAAACCATTGGGGAACAGTTCAAATTTCATCTGCTTTACCAATCAGTTATAATTTACATCCCCACATACCCAATACGTCTTACAACATGCCTGCCCAATCCGAACGCCTCCATTTTTCCGAACGCTGGCTCAACGCCTACGAACGCTACCGCTATCGCCGCCATATCCACGCCTTCCGCCTCGGCTTGGCAATCGTGTTTTCCACCCTGTTGGCCAAAGTCTTCCACCTGCAACACGGCGAGTGGATCGGCATGACCGTCTTTGTCGTCCTCGGCATGCTGCAATTCCAAGGCGCGATTTACTCCAAAGCAGTCGAACGCATGCTCGGCACGGCCATCGGTTTGGGCGTCGGTTTGGCCGTTTTATGGTTGAACCAGCATTATTTCCAAGACGGCATTTTCTTCTATCTGATTATCGGAGCCGCCAGCGCAGTGGCCGGTTGGTCTGCGGTCGGCAAAAACGGCTATGTCGCCATGCTTGCCGGTTTGACCATGTGCATGCTCATCGGCGACAGCAGCCACCACTGGCTCGACAGCGGCCTGATGCGCGCCATGAACGTTTTGATTGGTGCCGCCATCGCCATTGCCGCCGCCAAACTCCTGCCCTTGCGCTCTACCCTGATGTGGCGCTTCATGCTTGCCGACAACCTCACCGACTGCGCCAAAATGATTGCCGAAATCAGCAACGGCAAGCGCATGACGCGCGAGCGTTTGGAGCAAAACATGATTAAAATGCGCAAAATCAACGCCCGCATGGTCAAAAGCCGCAGCCATCTGGCCGCAACATCCGGCGAAAGCCACATCAGCAACAATATGATGGAAGCCATGCAGCATGCCCACCGCAAAATCGTCACCACCACCGAGCTGCTCCTGACCACCGCCGCCAAACTGCGTGCGCCCACGCTCAACGAAAGCGAAATCCGCCTGCTCGACCGCCATTTCAACCAACTCCAACGCGATCTGCGCCTGACCGTCCGCCTCATCAAAGGCCACTACGCCCGCCGTATCCGCATCGATACTTCGCTCAATACCGAACTAAGCAAACCGGCCGCCCGCCTGCATTACGACTGGCAAGGCTTCCTCTGGCTCAGTACCAATATGCGTAACGAAATCGCCGCATTGGTGATTCTGTTGCAACGTTCGCGCAATAAATGGTTGGACAAAAAAGAATTGCAACGCCTGAAAGAATACCTGCGCAACGATACCGATCCGGAGCAACAATAGGCCGTCTGAAAACACAAACTCAAAATAAAAGCGAATTAGCCGCCGATAACATCGGCCAATAAAAAAGGCCGTCTGAAACCCAATGGTTCAGACGGCCTTTCAATCAATCCAATCAACAATAAATACCACATAAAGCAAAATCCCCTGCGATTGCAGGGGATTTTTATATTTGGTTGCGGGAGCAGGATTCGAACCTACGACCTTCGGGTTATGAGCCCGACGAGCTACCATGCTGCTCCATCCCGCGTCAGAAGATGTAACTATACGGGAAGACGGAATCGCTGTCAAGCGTTTTTGACAGAAAATGCGAAAACGCCGCTTTACAAAAAACCATCCGCATGGTTTAATTTTCGTTAATAAAGAAACAGGGGTGCTGCTTTAAAACCAAGCGGCTGAGAAATACCCTTTACACCCGAACAGGATAATACCTGCGTGGGGAGTTTCGGCAAATGTGATTTTAAACGGTTGATTGAAAATATCCACAAGGCCGTCTGAAAAAAGCAATGCTCCTGTTTCCTTTCATAACCGAGAAACAGGAGCAATTTTTTTATGACTACCACTAAAAAAACCGGCGATGAGGCGCGCCGTCTTTCCGACTTGAGCGAAGACATCGGCATCCGCTTCCAATATCCCAATTCCGACCGTGTCTATATCCCGGGCAGCCGCGCCGACATCCGCGTGCCTTTGCGCGAAATCCGTCAGGACGACACCTACACGGCGCAAGGTACGGAAGCCAACCCGCCGATTCCCGTCTATGACACCAGCGGCGTGTACGGCGATCCGGCGGCGCACATCGACCTGAAACAAGGTTTGCCGCACGTCCGCACCGCATGGCTGGACGAACGCGGCGATACCGAAATCCTGCCCAAGCTCTCCAGCGAATACGGTATCGAACGCGCGCATGACCCGCAAACCGCCCATCTGCGTTTCAACCAAATTACCCGCCCGCGCCGCGCCAAAGCAGGACGCAACGTAACCCAGCTCCATTACGCCCGCCAAGGCATTATCACGCCCGAAATGGAATTCGTCGCCATACGCGAACGCATGAAGCTGGACGAGCTTTTCAGACGACCTGAATACGCCAAACTTTTGAAACAGCACGCAGGGCAAAGTTTCGGCGCGAACATCCCGACCCATCCCGACCAAATCACGCCCGAATTCGTGCGCCGAGAAATTGCCGCCGGACGTGCGATTATCCCCGCCAACATCAACCATCCCGAACTCGAACCGATGATTATCGGCCGCAACTTCCGCGTCAAAATCAACGGCAACTTGGGCAACTCCGCCGTAACCTCCAGCCTGACCGAAGAAGTCGAAAAAATGGTGTGGTCGCTGCGTTGGGGCGCAGACACGATTATGGATTTGTCCACCGGCGCGCATATCCACGAGACGCGCGAATGGATTATCCGCAACGCGCCCGTCCCCATCGGTACGGTGCCCATCTATCAGGCTTTGGAAAAAACCGGCGGCATTGCCGAAGATTTGACTTGGGATTTGTTCCGCGACACCTTAATCGAACAGGCGGAACAAGGCGTGGACTATTTCACCATACACGCAGGCGTGTTGCTGCGTTATGTGCCGATGACCGCCAACCGCCTCACCGGCATCGTATCGCGCGGCGGCTCCATCATGGCGAAATGGTGCCTCGCCCACCATCAGGAAAACTTCCTCTACACGCATTTCGACGAAATCTGCGAAATCATGAAAGCCTACGACGTGTCGTTCAGCCTCGGCGACGGCCTGCGCCCCGGCTGCATTGCCGATGCCAACGACGAAGCGCAGTTCGCTGAATTGCACACCTTGGGCGAATTGACCGGCAAAGCGTGGGAACACGACGTACAAGTCATGATTGAAGGCCCCGGCCATGTACCGCTGCAACGCGTGAAAGAAAACATGACCGAAGAGCTGCAACATTGCTTTGAAGCACCTTTCTACACCCTCGGCCCGCTCGTTACCGACATCGCCCCCGGCTACGACCACATCACCTCGGGCATAGGCGCGACCAACATCGGCTGGTACGGCACAGCCATGCTCTGCTACGTTACCCCGAAAGAGCATCTCGGCCTGCCCGACAAAGAAGACGTGCGCACCGGCATCATCACCTACAAACTCGCCGCCCACGCCGCCGACCTCGCCAAAGGCTGGCCGGGCGCACAGTTGCGCGACAACGCCTTAAGCAAGGCGCGTTTCGAGTTCCGCTGGCGCGACCAATTCCGCCTCAGCCTCGACCCCGAACGCGCCGAGAGCTTCCACGACGAAACCCTGCCCGCCGAAGGCGCGAAAATCGCCCACTTCTGCTCGATGTGCGGCCCCAAATTCTGCTCGATGAAAATCACGCAGGAAGTGCGCGACTACGCCGACAAGCAAAAAACACAACAGCAAGGCATGGAAGAAAAAGCGATTGAGTTCGTCAAAAAAGGAGCGAAGCTTTACAGTTAAAACGTAAAGCAAGAAAAGGCCGTCTGAAAATGTTTCAGACGGCCTTTTTAGTGAATAGCCTTTAAGCCAAACTATACGCCCTACTGCTTATTTTTCTACTCTGCGGAAATGGTGCGGACGGAAGCCGAGCGCGGCAAGGGAAACGAAGTAGAGGCCGCCGCCCAAGGCAATCAGAACGCAGAGTTGGCCTGCTTTTTTAAAGCCGCCGACGTGCACCCATTCAAACGGCAGATAATATTGCGCCAGCCACAAACCGCCGCCCATGACGACCAAAGAGATGACCATTTTAACCAAAAACGCTGCCCAACCTTTGCCGGGACGGTAGATGCCGTGTTTGCGCAAAAGGAAAAACAGCAAACCTGCATTCAGACACGCGCCCAAACCGATAGCGAGGGACAGGCCGACGTGTTTGAGCGGCGAAATGAAGGCGAGGTTCATCAACTGCGTGCAAATCAGCGTGAAAATAGCGACCTTAACAGGAGTTTTGATGTTTTGGCGCGCGTAGAAGCCGGGTGCCAACACTTTAATCATAATCAGCCCGATTAAGCCGAAGGAATAGGCAATCAGCGCGTATTGGGTCATTTGCGCGTCGTGCAACGTAAATTCACGGTACATGAACAAGGTCGTAACCAGAGGGAAAGACAACACGGCAAGGCCGACGGCGGCAGGCAGGGTCAGCAGCATACACAAGCGCAAACCCCAGTCGAGCAGGCCGGAAAACTGCTCGGTATCCTGACTGGCTGCGTGTTTGGACAAGGTAGGCAGCAAGATTGTACCGAGTGCCACACCCAAAACGCCGGTCGGCAATTCCATTAGTCGGTCGGCGTAATACATCCACGACACGCTGCCGGACTGTAAAAACGAGGCAAAAATGGTGTTGATAACCAATGAAATCTGCGCCACGCTTACGCCCAAAATAGCCGGTGCCATCTGTTTCAGTACACGGTTGACCGCCGCATCTTTAAAGCTGAGTTTGGGCATTTTCAAGAAGCCCAATTTTGCCAACCAAGGCAGTTGGAACACCAGCTGCAACACGCCGCCGACAAATACCGCCCACGCCAAAGCCATAACGGGCGGATCGAAATACGGTACAAAAAACAGGGAAAAGACGATAAAGGAAATGTTCAAAAATGTCGGCGTAAAGGCGGGAATACCGAATTTATGATAGGAGTTGAGTATCGAGCCGACAAAAGATGACAATGAAATCAAAAAGATATAAGGAAACGTTACCCGCAGCAGGTCGATGGAAAGCTGAAACTTATCGGCTTCTTTGGCAAAACCGGGCGCGGAAACATAAATCACCCATGGCGCGGCAAGTATGCCCAGCGCGGTAACGATGACCAACACAAACGACAGCATACCGGCCACATGACGCACAAACACCTGCGTGGCTTCGGGTGAGCGAGTTTCTTTGTATTCCGCCAAAATCGGTACGAAGGCTTGGGCAAATGCACCCTCTGCAAACACGCGCCGCAGCAGGTTGGGCAGTTTAAACGCGACAAAAAACGCATCTGTCGCCATGCCTGCACCAAACGCACGAGCGATAATCGTATCGCGCACAAAGCCTAAAATGCGCGACACCATCGTCAGGCTGCCAACCTTGGCCAAGGCTCCCAATAAATTCATGTATTTTCCTTAATTGTCTTTCAGGCCGTCTGAAAATCCGGCTTCTTCCAATACTGCCGCCGCCGCCAATGCCGCCGTATCTTTTTTCAACAGCAGATGCAAGGCGTGGAAATCCTGTTCCAACGCGGCCACGGCCTCAGGGTGGTCATACCAGTCTGCCACGGCCTGCGCCAGTTTTTCAGGGACGGCATCGTGTTGCAGCAGCTCGGGAACGGTGGCTTTACCCAACAGAATATTGGGCAAACCGACATGCGGCACTTTAATTTTGCGTTTCACATACGCATAAGTCAGCGGCGAAATTTTGTAGCTGATGACCATAGGCCGCTTGCACAAGGCCACTTCCAAAGTCGCCGTACCACTGGTAACCAATACCACGTCGGCAGCGGTGCAAACCGTATCCGACTGCTTGTCGGTCAGCGTGATGGGAAGATAGGCAAACTCGGTCTGCGCCAAAATTTCGCTAATGCGTTTGCGCGTTGCGGCCGTTGCAACAGGCAGCAAAAACTGTGCCTTCGGATAACGTTTCAGCAGCAATAAGGCCGTCTGAAAAAACACCGCCGCCATGTAATCAATTTCACTCACACGGCTGCCGGGCAATATGGCAAACACGGGCACGTCCGCAGGAACGCCCAGCTTCTGCCGCGCAGCCGCCCTATCCGCTTCCACAGGCATGGTTTGCGCCATCGGATGGCCGACAAACTCGGCCTTACCTCCGGCATCAATATAAAGCTGTGGCTCCATCGGAAACAGGCACAACACGCGGTTGACCTGATGCACGATTTTATTGACCCGTTCGCGTCGCCACGCCCAAACCGACGGGCTGACGTAATGAATGGTATGAATGCCTGCCTGCTTGAGTTTTTCTGCCACGCCGAGATTAAAGTCCGGCGCATCGATGCCGATAAACACATCCGGCTTGAGGCGGATTAAATCGTTCACCAGCCCTTTGCGGATTTTCAAAATCTGCGGCAAGCGTTTGATGACCTCAACAAAACCGCGCACCGCCAACTTTTCCTGATCGTACAAACTCTCGAAACCCTCCGCCTTCATGCGCTCGCCACCGATGCCGGTAAACCGCGCATTCGGGCAACGCGCCTTAATGGCACGGATTAAGTGTGCGCCAAGCAAGTCGCCGGAAGCTTCGCCGACACTGATGGCGATAAGGGAGGAAGAATTGGGGTTCATGTTGTTGAGGTTCGGAAGCTAAAAGATTTTGTGGCGGACATTTGCCCGCCCGTTTTCAGACGGCATCGGCAGCAAACGGACAGGAAACCTGCCTACTGCGCGGATTTTTGCAATCCAAAGGCCGTCTGAAAAAGTTTCAGACGGCCCTCAATCCATCAATCAACGGATAATGCCGCGTGTGGATTGTGCAAAAAAGTCTTTAAATACCGCCAATTCGCTTTGGGTTTCGGCACGTTTCAGAATGTCTGCCTTGGCCTCTTCAAACGGAATGCCGCGATGGTAAATGGTTTTATACACATCTTTGACAGAGGCAATTTGTTCGGCCGTGAAACCGTTACGGCGCATACCTTCGCTGTTGAGGCCGGCCGGTTCGGCACGGTAGCCTGCAGCCATGAAGTACGGCGGTACGTCTTTGTGTACGCCGGCGGCAAACGCGGTCATGGCGTAGTCGCCGATTTGACAGAATTGGAACACCAGCGTGTAGCCGCCCAAGACAACGTAGTCGCCGATGGTAACGTGGCCTGCGAGTGAGGCGTTGTTGGCGAAGATGGTATGGTTGCCGACCACGCAGTCATGGGCGAGGTGGCAGTAGGCCATAATCCAGTTGTCGTCGCCGATACGGGTTTCACCGATGCCGGTGACCGTACCGAGGTTGAAGGTGGTGAATTCGCGGATGGTGTTGCCGTTGCCGATAATCAGCTTGGTCGGCTCGTCGCGGTATTTTTTGTCCTGCGGAATTTCGCCAAGGCTGGCAAATTGGAAAATGCGGTTGTTTTCACCGATGGTCGTATGGCCGTTGATGACGACGTGTGGGCCGATTTCGGTATTCGCACCGATTTGCACATTGGGGCCGATGATGCTGTATGGGCCGACTTTGACACTGGAGTCGAGTTCGGCTTTAGGGTCGATGACGGCGGTCGGATGGATAAGGGGCATGCTGTCTCCTTGCTGTCTGATACAGGTATTGCCTGTAAGATGCCGTCTGAACTTTCAGACGGCCTGTCCCATTTTTACACCACTCGTTTGGCGCACATAATCACGGCTTCAACGGCAACTTGACCGTCAACTTTGGCAACGGCGTTGAATTTGCCGATACCGCGTTTGTTGGTCAACAGCTCGACTTCAAAAACCAGTTGGTCGCCGGGGATGACTTGGCGTTTGAAACGAGCGTCGTCGATACCGGCGAAGAAGAAGAATTCGTTTTCTTTGCGGCCGCCTTCGCTGAGGATGGCGAGAGTGCCGCACGCTTGCGCCATGGCTTCGATAATCAGCACACCGGGCATCACGGGCAGGTCGGGAAAGTGGCCTTGGAACTGCGGCTCGTTCATGGTGACGTTTTTAATCGCAGTCAGGGTTTTCATCGGTTCGAACGCGGTAATGCGGTCGAGTTGCAAAAACGGATAGCGGTGTGGGATAAGTTTTTGAATGTCTTTGGCTTCGATCGGGAGTTGTACGTCCATGATGTTCGTCTTTCCTTGTTTGTATTGGGTTTAAACGTATTCGGATGCGGGGCGCGGACTGTTTGCGCCGACTTTAGGCTTCGTCGCTGTCGGCAAGCTGTTTTTCCAGCGTTTTGAGGCGTTTGTTCATTTCGCTCAAACGGTGGATATAAACGGCATTGCGCGCCCAGTCTTTGTAGCCCGACATCGGGAAAATACCGGCCAGATGCTGGCCGCTTTCGGTAATGCTGTGGGTGACGGATGTACCGCCGCCGATGGTGGTTTTATCGGCAATTTCGATGTGTCCGACCGTGCCGACTCCGCCGCCGATAATACAATAATTGCCGATGGTGACGCTGCCGGAAATGCCGGTCTTGGCGGCGATAACGGTGTGCGAACCGATTTTGCAGTTGTGGCCGATTTGGACTTGGTTGTCGATTTTGGTGCCGTTGCCGACGGTCGTGTCGCTCATTGCGCCGCGGTCGATATTGGTGTTCGAACCGATTTCCACATCATCGCCCAGCGTGACTGCGCCGGTTTGCGGAATTTTAAACCATGAATCGCCGGCAAAGGCCAAGCCGAAACCGTCCGCACCGATGACGGCGCCGCTGTGGATTTCGACACGGTTGCCCAAAGTGCAGCCGTAATAGATGACGGAGTTGGGATGCAACACGACTTCATCACCCAACATGCAATCGTGTTGGACAACAGCATTGGCCAAAATACGGCAGCCTTCGCCCAATACGGCATTCGCGCCGATATAGGCATTCGCGCCGATTTCGCAGCTTGCCGGCACTTTGGCGCTTGCCTCGACAACGGCGGTCGGATGTACGCCGCCCTGTGCTTTGACAATCGGCGAGAACAATCGTGCCACTTTGGCAAAATAAAGATAAGGGTCGGCAGCCACAATCAGGTTGCGGCCTGCAAATTCGTCCGCGGCTTTCGGTGACACAATCACTGCGCCTGCCTGGCTGTCGTGTACTTCGGCTTTGTATTTCGGATTGGCCAAAAAGCTGATGTGTTCCGCCTGCGCCTGATCCAACGGACGGACGGCGGTAATGGCGATGTCTTCGCCTTTCCATTCGCCGCCGAGCTGGGAAACGATTTGGGACAAGGTGTATGCTTGTGAAGTCATGATAATCTGCCGTCAAGATGTCAGGCCGTCTGAAAGATGCCGGTTTGGGTTTCAGACGGCCTTAGGTTTGTCTGTATGGTTACATTCGCTGCCGAGCAGGGTCAGTGAGCATTTAGGGCTTTAATAACGCTGTCGGTAATGTCGTAGCGGCCGTTGACGTAAATCACGTCCTGCAAGATGAAGTCATAACCTTCGCGTTTGGCTAAATCGACGATGACGCGGTTGGCATTTTGCTGGAGCGCGGCGAATTCTTCATTGCGGCGCAAGTTGTAGTCTTCAGCCAACTCGGTCTGCTGTTTGCGGAATTTTTGTACCAGATTGCGCCATTTTTGGGTTTCCGCTTCCCTTTGGCTGTCGCTGAGCTTGTCGCCGCTCAGTTTTCGCTCCAAAGCCTCGCCTTCCTGCTGCAGCTTTTGCAAGGCGGTTTGACGGCTTTTGAACTCTTTTTCCAAAGTCATCTGAATGCTTTGCGCCTGCTTGGATTCCTGATAAACGCGCTCGGTATTGATAAAACCGATTTTCTGCATGCCATCCGCCGCCGCTTGCGGCAACAGCACGAAACCCGGCAGGGCTACGGCGAGGACACGGAGGGTGTCGGCTATTTTACTCATGATAAAAATCCTTGCTTGAAAACAAACGGGCGGTTTGCAATAAGCTTACCGCCAATCTGCCATGAGGCCGTCTGAAACGGACAAACCGGGTTTCAGACGGCCTAAACATCATCAGAATGTCGTACCGAGTTGGAATTGGAAGCGTTGGATTTCGTCGCCTTCTTTTTTCTTAATCGGGTAAGCATAACTGAACTTCATCGGACCCAGCGGAGAGAGCCAGGTCACGGCAGCACCGGCAGAGTAACGCAATTCGTTTTTGAATGTCGATTTGTGCGTTGTGCCTACGCCGTACACGTTTTGGGACACGCCATTGGAATTGCTGCTGCTGCCGTCGTTGTAGGTTTTGCCGTCCCACACGCTGCCCGCATCGGCAAACAGGCTCAGACGGACGGTACGCGAGTCTTTAATGCCCGGCATTGGGAAGAGCAACTCTGCGGAAACGTTGGCTTTTTTGTTACCGCCGTAGCTGATTTTCTCGCCGTATTCGTCATAAACCTTCGGGCCCAGCGTACCGCTTTCAAAGCCGCGGACAGAGCCTAAGCCGCCGCCGTAGAAGTTTTCAAAGAACGGCATGGTTTTGGTTTTGCCGTAGCCGTTGCCATAACCGACTTCACCACCCAGCATCAGCGTGAAATCTTTGCTCAACGGGAAGAACCAAGTTTGGTTGTGGGTCAGGGTGTAGTATTGCAGGTCGCTGCCCGGCAAAGCGATTTCGCCGTTTACGCCGGTCAGGTAACCGCGGGTCGGCCACAAGGCATTGTCGGTTTTGTTGCGGCCCCAGCCGATGGTACCTTTGTACAACCAGCCTTTGAAGTTACCCACGCCACTACCGTCGCCTTTACCGTATTGATTGATAAAGTCGGCATAGCGTTTAGGCGCACCTTTGTAGGTGTTCACGGTCAGACGCTCTGCGGCCAAACCGAAGTTCACACGGTCATATTCGGTAACCGGAATACCGATACGCAAACCGCCGCCGAAAGTCGTGGTTTTATATTGTTTCGCGCTGGAAGAAGCTTTACGCGGGTCGTAAGTCTTGCCGTAAATGTCGTAGCCCAAGCTTACGCCGTCAGGTGTGAAGTATGGGTCGGTAAACGACAACGAGCCGTTTACTGTGGTTTTACTGCGGGAGGCACGCAGGGCAACGGATTTACCCGTACCGAACAGGTTGTCTTGAGCCACGCCGGCAGACATCACCAAACCGGTATCCTGAACCCAACCTGCGCTCAAGTCGAGCGAGCCGGTAGAACGTTCGGTCAGACTCATGTTCAGGTCAACTTGGTCAGGGGTATTGGCCACAGGAACTGCATCAAATTGAACGTTGTCGAAGTAGCCCAACAACTCAACGCGCTCTTTAGAACGTTGCAGTTTGGCAGAGTCGTAAGGCGCTGATTCCATTTGACGCAACTCGCGACGGATGACTTCGTCACGGGTTTTGTTGTTGCCGGTAATGTTGATTTCGTTTACATAGATTTTGCGACCCGGTTGAACGGTCAACACAAAATCAACGGTATGTGTTTCGGCATTTGGAATCGGTTGGACATTGATTTCGCTGAATGCGTAACCTGCCTGACCCATGCGGTTTTGGATGGCTTCGAGCGAATTGGACATTTGCGCGCGTTCATACCATTTGCCCGGCTTCATGGTCAGCAGTTTTTCCAAATCTTCTTTCGGCACTTCCAGCGTATCGCCTTCGATGCGTACATTGCCCCAGCGGAAGCGGTCGCCTTCGCTGACGGTTACTTTAATGGTCTGCTTGGTTTTGTCTTCGTTGGTTTGGATATCGGTATCCAAAATACGGAAGTTGAAGTAGCCGTTGTTTTGATAGAAATTGGTAATTTTTTCCATGTCCTGAGCAAATTTTTGCTCATTGAACTGGTTGCTCTTCGTAATCCAAGTCCACATGCCGCCTTCGCTCAGGGACATTTGTTTCATCAGACGGCGGTCGGAATAAACTTCGTTGCCCTCAAATGAAATATCGGTAATCTTGGTAGATTTGCCCTCTTCAATGGCAATATCGATAGACACGCGGTTGCGGGCAAGTTTGGTTACGGTCGGAGTGATTTGGACAGACTGTTTGCCACGGCTCAAATACTCTTCTTTCAAACCGGCAACGGCTTGGTTCAGCGTTGCTTGGTTGAAGTATTGGGATTGCGCCAAACCAAATGCTTCAAGGTTTTTCTTGATGGCATCGTTTTGCAGCATTTTCGCGCCGGTAATATTGAGCGAGCTGATGGTAGGACGCTCAATCACGGTCAGCAGGACTTGATTGTCCATGGTCTCGACGCGTACGTCGTCAAAGAAACCGGTTGCGTAGAGTTTTTTGATGATTTCTTCACTGCGCGCATCATTGAAATTATCACCGACTTTAACGGGCAGGTAGTTGAAGACGGTACTCGGCTCGGTGCGTTGCAGGCCTTCGACGCGGATGTCCTGAATGGTAAAGTCAGCCAATGCCAGTGGAGACAGGCTCAATACCATTAAAGCGGAAGCAATCTGGTTCAGTTTCATAAATTATCCAAACAAACGGTTGATGTCATTAAAGAAAGCCACAGCCATCATCAAAAGCATGGCTGCCAGTCCGAAGCGCAGGCCGACTGCCTGTATGCGCTCGCTCAAAGGCTTTCCGCGTATCCATTCGGCGGTATAGAAAACCAAATGTCCGCCGTCTAAAACGGGCACGGGCAAAAGGTTCAACACGCCTAAGCTGATGCTGACCAAGGCCAGAAATTCGAGGTAGCTCTGTAATCCGAGTTTGGCGGATTGTCCGGCGACATCGGCAATGGTCAAGGGGCCGGAAATATGGTTCAAAGAGGAATTGCCTGTAACCAGTTTTCCGAAAAATTTGAGGGTTGTCCACGAATAGTTGACGGTTTTGTTCCAACCCAATTCAAAGGCTTGGGCAACGGAAGGCGTATAGCGGTAGCGGATGGTTTTATCCCACTCTTTATCCGCCTGGGCGGCAAGCCCGGCTCTACCCACCAGCACGCCTGCCGACTGCTCGACGCTGTCCGGCCGGATAGCGGTCGCCAGTATTTTACCGTCGCGCTCGTAAGTCAGTTCGATTCGTTTGCCGGGGCTGGCACGGAAGAGTTCCGTCCATGCCTGCCAGCTTTCGATGGGCTTCCCATCGGCGGTCAGTAGTTTGTCGTTTTCCTTCAAACCTGCTTTTTCGGCCGGACTATTGGCCAAGACTTTGCCGATGCGGTTAGTAATTCTAAAAGGCAAAAGGCCTATGTTGCCTTGGCTTTTCGCAACTTTACCTGCTTCAGGCGTGCCGGCGGCATCAATTATGCGGATGGCTTGGGTATTTGAGGCCGTCTGAACAGCGACTTTTACAGGGCCGGCTTCAAGGTTCAACACCATCTCGGTTTGCGCATCGCTCCAGTCTTTAACGGCGATTCCGTTGACCGATACAATTTTATCGCCTGCCTGAAAACCTGCGTTGGCGGCAATACTGGCAGGCTCGACCATGCCGACATAAGGGCGCAACTCGGTCACGCCGAAGGAAAAGCTCAAACCGTAAAGCAAAACGGCCAAAATCAAATTGGTCAAAGGACCGGCGGCGACAATGGCGATGCGCTTGGCCGGATGCTGCTTGTCAAAGGCGTACGGCAAATCTGCTTCCGCCACCTCGCCTTCGCGCGTATCGACCATTTTAACGTAACCGCCCAGCGGAATCGGGGCAAGACACCACTCGGTATCGCCGCGTTTTCGGGTGAAAAAGGGCTTACCGAAGCCGACGGAAAAGCGCACGACTTTAACGCCGCACCAGCGGGCAACAATATAGTGTCCGAACTCATGCAGGCTGACCAAAATCAGAATAGCGACGATAAAGGCTAAAAAGGTTTGCAAAAAAATCCCCTGAATGGAATGTGATAATCAACGGATAAGGCCGTCTGAAAACCGATTATAAAGGCAGTTGTTCCATTTTGTCTGCCTAAATGCCAAGCGGTTGGCGTTTCAGACGGCCTGTCATTGAAGCCTTATTGTTTGCCGATAAAGGCTTCTGCCTGTCTGCGTGTTTGCGCATCTTGCGCCAGCAGGCCTTCGATATCATGACGGCCGTCTGAAAAATCTTGAGCAAGGCAGTGGGCAACAACTTTGGCAATATCGGTAAACTTGATGCATTTATCTAAAAAAGCGGCCACGGCAACTTCGTTTGCGGCGTTCAACACGCAAGGCGCGGCGCCGCCCGCATTCATGGCCTGATAGGCAAGTTTCAGACATGGGAAACGGTCAAAGTCGGGATTTTGGAAGGTCAATGCGGACAATGCGCCGAAATCCAGCTCGCCCACGCCGGAATCGATGCGTTCGGGCAGACCCAAGCAATAAGCAATCGGCGTACGCATATCAGGATTACCCAACTGCGCCAATACCGAACCATCTCGATAACGCACCATGCTGTGTATCACGGATTGCGGATGAATGACGACTTCCAGTTTTTCCGGCGGACAGTTAAACAGCCAATGCGCCTCAATCAACTCCAAGCCCTTATTCATCATTGACGCGGAATCGACGGAAATTTTGCGCCCCATGCTCCAATTCGGATGCTTGACCGCCTGCTCGGGCGTAATGCTGTCAAATGTACTTAAATCGGTGTTAAGGAAGGGGCCGCCCGACGCGGTCAGGATAATCGAATTGATACCGTGCTCATTCAGACGGCCTGTGTAATCCCTTGGCAATACTTGGAAGATGGCGTTGTGTTCGCTGTCAATCGGCAAGACGGTGGCGCTGTTTTGACGGGCGGTTTCCATGAACAATGCGCCGGAAACCACCAGCGTTTCTTTGTTTGCCAGATAAATAGTTTTGCCTTTTTGAGCGGCGGCCAAAGCCGACGGCAAACCGGCCGCGCCAACAATGGCACACATCACGCCACTGACTTCATCGGCAGAGGCGACATCAATCAAGGCTTGAGAACCATATAAGACCTGCGTAATGATGCCTTCTTGTTTGAGTTTCTTTTCCAGCTCGGCGGCATGGCCGGCATCGCCGACAACGGCATATTCCGGGCGGAACTGTTTGCATTGCGCCGCCAGCTTGTCCACCTGCCTATGCCCTGCCAGCGCGAACACGCGGAATTTCTCGGGATGGCGGGAGACAACGTCTAAAGTGCTTTCGCCTATGCTGCCGGTACTGCCTAATATGGTCAGAACTTGTTGTGTCATGGTGTGTTCTTTATGTGCTGTGCAAACGGTATTCATTGTGTTTGAAATAGATTTCTTTGCCGTTTCCAATTTTCAGACGGCCTTTTGCCTCCCAGCTGAAAAGGCCGTCTGAAAGAATTACTCAATGCCGTATTCGATGGTAACAACCAGTCGGACTTGTTTGCCAACGGTACTTTTATCGTAAGAACCGCCGTACTCGTCGTCCTCGCTGCTGCCGGTGTCGGCATAGATATTGAACGAACCTTGCGAAGCAGAACGCATGGCGCCCACTTTGCCGCCGCCCGTTTTGGCAAATTCGGCCGCGCGTTTCTGCGCATCCTCCGTCGCCTGCGTGATCAAATCGCGTTTGATGGTTTCCAAATTGCCCAGCAAATATTGCGGATTGTCGAAGCGGATGAATTCGTTTTGCGCACGGAAGTTCAAAATGGCGCGCTGGGCGGCTTGAATTTTGTCCAGTTTTTTGGTGTTGACCACAATATTGAGGTCGCCATCGTAGCCGTTGGGCGTACGGGTTACGTTGCCCAGTTCGTCGCGGGTTTCATTGAAAACGCGCGACACTTCGGGCAGGCCCACTTTCATTTCAGCCGCCGCAAAGCCTTGCTCGCCCAAAAATTTAGACAGCTTCTTGCGTCTTGCCGTCAGCAAATCCAAAACTTCCTGGTAGCTCTCGCCGTGTGCGCTCACGCCCGTATTCCACGTCGCGCTGTCGGATTGGAAGTTTTTCTCCGCCAAACCTTTTACGGTAATTGTCCCCGGTTGGCGCAGATTCTTAAACTGCACGCCCAAAATAAACGCCGCAGCCATCAATCCCAGTGCCAACAATACGCCCAAGATCGATAAAGATGAAATCTGTTTTTGTTCGGACATAATCAACTCCCCCAACAATGTAAGACAGGCGGTTTAAAACAAATATACAAAGGCGGCATAAATGCTGATAACGGCAATCAGGCTGTCCACACGGTCGAACACGCCGCCGTGTCCCGGCAGCAGATTGCTGCTGTCTTTGATACCGGCCGCACGTTTGAGCCAGCTTTCCAGCAAATCGCCGCACACGCTGACAACGGTCAGAATCAAGCCGATAAAAATAGTTTTTAACCAACCGGCTTCAAAAGCCAGCCAACCGGCTTTCCATACGATGGTCATGTACACGGCAACGCATAATGCACCGCCGATCGCACCTTCCCAGCTTTTACCCGGGCTGATGGTCGGCGCAATTTTGCGCTTGCCAAACGATTTGCCGCAGAAATACGCGCCAATATCGGCCACCCACACCAAACCCATAATTGCCAATAAAGACAGCGCGTCTTCAGGCTGAGGGCGCAGGTAAACCAATGCGAACCAAAACGGCATCACCAACAACCAACCGACCGTGTAAGCCTGCCAGCCGCCATTTAACTTCCAT
Source organism: Neisseria sp. HMSC069H12 (assembly GCF_001812735.1). Taxonomy (NCBI): domain Bacteria; kingdom Pseudomonadati; phylum Pseudomonadota; class Betaproteobacteria; order Neisseriales; family Neisseriaceae; genus Neisseria; species Neisseria sp. HMSC069H12. The sequence continues at coordinate 23,223 of NZ_KV810240.1, read as the reverse complement.
TTCGCTTTCAGCCACCAAGGCATGACAATCAGCCAAAACGCCAATACGACATACCAAACCAAATCAGGCAGTTGCCAACCGCCGGCATAGGCAATCACACCAAACACCAGCGTTGAAGCCAAATAATGATTGATTTTCAGCTTATCCAAGCCGCTCATGCGGGCATATTCCCACAAAGTCAGCATGGCAATCAGGCCGCAAAACGCCGCCCACAGCCACATAGGTGCATAAAACAGCATACCCAGCATCAGCGGCAAAAGCCACAGCGCCGTTAAAATCCGTTGTTTCAACATAGTTCTCAACCCCGTTGCTGCTCAACCGGCAGCTGTTCGGAAGTCCGCCCGAAGCGGCGTTCCCGTTTTTGGAACGAAGCAATCGCCTCGTTTAGCGATTTCTCATTAAAATCAGGCCACAGCGTATCCGTAAAATACAATTCCGCGTACGCCATCTGCCACAGCAGGAAATTGCTGATGCGCGTCTCGCCGCCGGTTCGGATAAACAAATCCGGCTCGGGTGCATCGCCCAACATCAAATAGCGCGATAACGCCTCTTCCGTAATCTCAGTGACACCCTCGGCAATCAACTGATTTGCCGCCTGCAAAATATCCCAGCGGCCGCCATAATCGGCAGCAATGCTCAAAGTCAAACCGGTATTGTTTGCCGTCAACACCTCTGCCGCCTCAATCCCCTTCAGGATTTCAGCATTAAACCGCTCACGGCTGCCGATGATCCTCAAGCGCATATTGTTATCGTGCAAACGGCGCACCTGCTTTTGCAAAGCCTGCAAAAACAGCCCCATCAGAAAAGAAACCTCTTCCTCGGGGCGTCGCCAGTTTTCAGTCGAAAAAGCAAACACGGTCAAATACCGCACACCCAGTTCAGCACAATGCTTCACCATGCTCTCCAGCGCATCCAAGCCGCGCTTATGCCCCATCACACGGGGAAGAAAACGCTTCTTTGCCCAACGTCCGTTGCCGTCCATAATCACAGCAATATGTCGGGGGATGGCAGAGTGTTCCAAAATCGTCTGCGTACTGCTTTTCATGTCTGCCTTTCAGGGAGCAAACCGTCCAAAGGCCGTCTGAACGGTTTACACACAGGATTAAATCGCCATCAAATCTTCTTCTTTGGCAGCCAAGAGCTTGTCTGCCTCAGCAATATATTTGTCGGTCAACTTCTGAACCGCTTCCTCGCCACGGCGGGCTTCATCTTCAGAAATCTCTTTGTCTTTCAACAATTTTTTGATGTGGTCGTTTGCATCACGGCGCACATTGCGGATAGACACACGGCCCTCTTCCGCCTCACCGCGTACCACTTTGATCAAATCTTTACGGCGTTCTTCAGTCAGCATAGGCATAGGGACACGGATCAAATCGCCGACAGAAGCAGGGTTCAGGCCCAAGTTGGAATCACGGATCGCTTTCTCGACTTTTGCAGCCATATTGCTTTCGAACGGTTTCACACCGATCGTACGCGCATCCAAAAGCGTCACGTTCGCTACTTGGCTCACAGGCACCATACTGCCCCAGTATTCCACTTCCACTTGGTCAAGCAGGCCGGTATGCGCACGGCCGGTACGCACTTTAGCCAAATTGTCTTTCAATACTTCCAGAGAACGCTGCATTTTGCCTTCAGCTGTCTTTTGAATATCATTAATCATCTTATACTTTCAATTTCATAGGAATAAAACAGGATTAACCGAGAATAGTACCGTTAAACCGCCGCCACGACAAGGCTTTGCGCCCCAACAGCCTTGTTTTCTAACCGATATTTAACATCAAACAAAATAAAGGCCGTCTGAAAATCTTTCAGGCGGCCTTTTCCTTATTCAAATCCTACTCTCTATTTCTCTCACTCCAAAAGTAACGCCATACGAAGCATGGGAAAGCAAAAATCAGGTAGAGGCAGACAACGGTCGCATAAAACTCCCAATCTTGGGCATGTACGGCTCCGGCGCGTGATTCGAGGATATAGGCGAGGATCGCGGTAAGAAGGAAGCCTGCCAGCAATTCGATCAAGTGATGGCCGATGTGTTTGCGTTTCAGGGCGATGATGCCGAAGAATTTGGTGGTAATAAATGGCGCGTTGGCAAAGATAAGTGCCAACAGCAAAAGAATGTACATGGATGCGGTCATGATGGTCTTTCTGTTTTCAGACGGCCTGTATGTGATTTTAACATGTTAAATGGGCATTCTTGCCCATCATTATCTGTGGAATATTCAATATCTTGATGATACCCGCTTCATGATTGTTCAAAGGCTTGAGGCCGTCTGAACTTGGGTATATTTCATCCGAATGCGAATCCTAACAAAAACGGCGACTTTGGAACAGCCGCCGTTGTTTTTGTTTGAAGCTTACAGGGTATTTTCCAATGCTTTGGCACACCAGTCGATAACGGTTTGCGGCATGATACCCCAGAGGAGCAGCAGGAAGGCATTGACCGTTAGGACAAATTTGGCGGCATAGTTGCTGCCGACCGGCTGATCATGATCAGGCGCATCGAAGTAGATGACTTTGACCACGCGAAGGTAGTAGAACGCGCCAATCAGGGACATGATGACGGCAAATACAGACAACCAAACATAGCCTTGTTTCAAGAGTGCCATAATCACGCCGAACTTGGCGTAGAAGCCCATCAGCGGTGGAATACCTGCCATAGAGAACATGGACAGCAACATCAGGAAGGCAAACCATGCATGGCGGTGGTTGAGGCCAGCGAGGTCTTTGATGTCTTCACACTCAATATCTTTGGTAGACAATACCATCAAAACACCGAAGCTGACTGCCGCCATCAAAGCATAGGTAATAGCGTAATACAAACCTGCGGTAAAGCCGACCGCGCCGGCCATAAACGCCAACAGGATAAAGCCCATGTGCGATACGGTGGAATAGGCAAGCATACGTTTGATATTGGTTTGCATGATGGCGGCAAGGTTACCGACCACCAAAGATGCAACGGCAAGGATGGCCAACATCGGCGCCCAGTCTGAATGTATGGTACCCATACCGGTAACAAGGATACGGAATGCAAAGACAACAGCGGCAATTTTCGGAGCCGTACCCACAAAGGCGGTAACAGAGGTCGGCGCGCCATCGTACACATCAGGTACCCACATATGGAATGGAACCGCACCCAATTTAAATGCAATGGCAACTACAATAAACACCATACCCAATTTCAACAACCATTCATTGGCCTGCTCATTGAAAGCAGAAGCCAAGACGGAAGCAAAATCAAGAGAACCGGTGGCGCCGTAAACCATGGAAATACCATAGAGCAGCAAACCAGAGGCCAACGCGCCCAATACGAAGTATTTCAGCGCGGCCTCGGCAGAACGACCGGAATCACGGCGCAAGGCAATCATGGCGTACAGCGACAAAGACAACAGCTCCAAACCGATATACGCGGTCAAGAAATGTGCCGAGCTGACCATGACGCTCATACCCAACAGGGCAAACAGCGACAAGGTATAAAACTCGCCTTTAAAAATTTGGCGGTCTTGGTTGTACGGTTTACTGTAAATAAACAGACCAAACGTCAGTGCATACAACACTAGCTTCGCCAAACGGGACATGCCGTCTGCAATATACATACCGTGAAAGGCATCGACACTGCCCTGCTCCCATACTGCCAATTGGGTGACAGCCACAATAATGACCGTTCCCAAACTCATCAGATGGGTCAAATAGCGGTTTTTATCGCAAATCCACAAGTCTGCCAGCAATACGACACCCAATAGCGCAAGCAGCACGATTTCGGGCATGGCGGGCATTAAATTCAAATCAGACCAGTTCATTTACACACCTCAAATCTTGCTTTGTGCCACATGGGCAATCAAATCGTTTGCCGCTTGATGCACCACTTCGATAAACGCTTGCGGATACAGACCCATGCCCAAAACAGCAACCGCCAAAATTGCCAAAATCGCAAATTCGCGGCAATTGATGTCTTTCATTTCGGCAACGTGCGGATTGTGGATCGCACCAAAAATAACGCGTTTGTACATCCACAGAGTATAAGACGCACCGTAAATCAGGGTCATGGCAGCCAACGCGCCTACCCAGAAATTCACTTTAACCGCACCCATAATCACCATAAACTCGCCCACGAAGCCTGAAGTCGCAGGCAGACCGGCATTGGCCATACCGAACAACATCATAAACGCCGCAAACTTAGGCATCACATTGACCACGCCGCCATAATCGGCAATATTGCGGGTATGCAGGCGGTCGTACATCACGCCGATACACATAAACATCGCGGCAGACACAAAACCGTGGGAAATCATTTGAATGATTGCACCTTTCAATGCCCAGTCATTCAATTGGCCGTTCACAAACAGGAACATACCTAAAGTGACAAAACCCATATGACTGATGGAAGAGTACGCTACCAATTTTTTCATATCGGTTTGCACCAAAGCCACCATACCGATGTAAATCACGGCAATCAGGCTCAATACGATGATTACAGGGGCAAAATAGCGTGCCGCATCCGGCATAATCGGCAGGATAAAGCGCAAGAAACCATACGCACCCAGTTTCAGCGTAATCGCCGCCAACACCATCGAACCACCGGTCGGCGCTTCAACGTGGGCATCCGGCAACCAAGTGTGCACAGGGAACATCGGTACTTTTACAGCAAATGACAGGAAGAACGCTACAAACAAAAGCTGTTGTACACCCAACGGAATCTGTTTGATGTTTTGGAAATCGACAATAGAGAAGCTGCCTGTTTGATAGTACAGGTAAACCATGGCAACCAACATCAAGAGCGAACCCATCAGCGTATAGAGGAATAGCTTGACCGACGCATAGACGCGGCGCGGGCCGCCCCATACACCGATAATCAGGTACAGCGGAATCAACATACCCTCGAAGAACACATAAAACAGAATCGCATCCTGAGCGGCAAACGCGCCGTTAATCAAACCCGACATCATCAGGAATGCCGCCATATACTGCGCCGGACGTTTCTGAATGACTTCCCAACCGGCCAATACCACCAACAGCGTAATAAACGCATTCAAGATGATAAAGAGCACTGAAATACCGTCCACGCCCAATGCGTAGTTGATTTTCAGAAGCGGAATCCACTCGTGGAACTCGGTAAATTGATAGCCGCCGCTCAAACGGTCGAACTGCGTAAACAGAGGCAGCGTTACCAAGAAACCGGCAAGCGCACCCATGAAGGCAAGCACACGCGCCAGCGGCGCACGGCTGTCTTTACCGGTCGCCAAAACCAGCACACCTGCGGCGATGGGTATCCATATTGCCAAGCTGAGTAGGTAGTTGGAAAACATAGTGGTTAACCTGTGGTTAAAATAAAAATGTGTTTATGTGGATATTTCTTCGTTTCAGACGGCCTGAAGGTTTAAGGCCGTCTGAAACATTATTCTTATCGGAACAATCCCCAGAAGGTCATGCCGAGCAGTACCAATACGCCGAATACCATAGCGGCGGCGTAAGTGTAGATAAAGCCGGTTTGGGCTTTACGCACTTGCACGGCAATCGCGCCAACCAGTTTGGCGGAGCCGTTGACAATACCATTGTCAATAATGGCGGTATCGCCGACTTTCCAGAAGAAGGTACCCAATGCGCGTGTGCCTTTGGCAAAAACGTTGAAATACAGGTCGTCGAGATAGTATTTGTTTTCAAACAAAACGTAAATCGGACGGAACGCCTGTGCAATTTTCGCTGGCAGGTGCGGCAGTTTGACGTACAGAAGCCATGCGCTCAATACACCTGCGATAGCGAGGTAGAGTACAGGCGAATGCAGGCTGTGTGACACCATTGCCAATGCGCCGTGGAATTCTTCCTTCATGATGTGCATGGTCGGATGCGCGTCGGTGTTAACGAAAATCACGTCTTTGAAGAAATCGCCGTAAAGCATAGGCTCGATGGCAACGTAGCCGATGATGACGGACGGAATCGCCAGCAAAATCAAAGGCAGGGTAACAACCAACGGGCTTTCGTGCGGATTATCGTTTTTGCCCAAACCGTGATGCTCTTCACCATGATGATCGTCATGATGCTCAGGCAGGCTGCGCCATTTCTCTTCGCCATGGAACACCATAAAGTATTGGCGGAACGCGTAGAACGCGGTAACGAACACGCTGGCGAGGACGGCAAAATAGGCAAAACCGCTGCCCGGCAAGGTGCTGTATTTCGCTACTTCGATAATCGAATCTTTAGAATAGAAGCCGGAGAAGAACGGCGTACCAATCAGCGACAAGTTACCGATCAGCATGGTCAGCCAAGTAATCGGCATGTATTTTTTCAGGTTGCCCATGTGGCGCATATCTTGGTCGTGGTGCATACCGATAATCGCGCTACCTGCGGCCAAGAACAACAAGGCTTTAAAGAAAGCGTGGGTCATCACATGGAACATCGCCACGGAATAAGCAGACGCGCCCAAAGCCACGGTCATATAACCCAGTTGCGACAGGGTGGAATACGCAACCACGCGCTTAATGTCGTTTTGAATCACGCCCAAGAAGCCCATAAACAGGGCGGTAATCGCGCCGATAACCATAATGACCGACAGCGCGGTGCTGCTCATTTCGTAAATCGGCGACATGCGCGAAACCATGAACAGACCCGCCGTAACCATCGTCGCGGCGTGAATCAATGCGGAAATTGGGGTCGGGCCTTCCATCGAATCGGGCAGCCAGACATGCAGCGGGAACTGAGCCGATTTACCCATCGCACCCACAAACAAGAGCAGGCAGGTTACGGTAATCAACGACCATTCCACACCGGGGAAAAGCTGGATGGTCGCATTTTGTACGTTGGGCAGATAGGCGAATACATCCTGATAGCGCAGGCTGCCACCAAAATAGGCAAGCACCAAGCCGATACCGAGCAAAAAGCCGAAGTCGCCGACGCGGTTGATCAAAAAGGCTTTCAGATTGGCGAAAATCGCGCTCGGACGTTTGAAATAGAAACCGATCAAGAGATACGACACCAAGCCCACCGCTTCCCAACCGAAGAAGAGCTGGATGAAGTTGTTGCTCATAATCAGCATCAACATGCTGAAAGTAAACAAAGAAATGTAGCTGAAGAAGCGTTGGTAGCCAACTTTTTCATCGTGCATATAACCGATGGTATAGATATGCACCATCAACGATACGCCGGTGACCACGACCATCATCATCGCCGTCATCGTATCGACCAAGAAACCGACGGAGAAATCCAAGCCGCCCATTGTCAGCCAGGTATAGACGTTTTCGTCAAACTTGGCGCGGCTGCCGTCAATAAAGCCCCACAGCACATAAGCCGACAGCACGGCGGACACCGCCACGCCGAGTATCGTAACCGTATGCGCGCCGGCACGTCCGATTTTATTGCCGAACAAACCCGCAATCAGCGAACCTGCCAACGGAACAAGGGCAATTATCAAATATAAAGTCATATCGTTCATGATTACCCTTTCAACTCATCCAAATCGGCAACGTTGATTGTTTGTCGGTTGCGGTACACCAATACCATAATCGCCAAACCGATGGCAGATTCGGCAGCGGCAACGGTCAATACGAAGAATACGAAAATCTGTCCGGCGGTATCACCCAGATACTGCGAGAAAGCGATAAAGTTGAAGTTCACCGCCAAGAGCATCAGCTCGATCGACATCAGCAAGACCAGCACGTTTTTGCGGTTCATAAAGATACCCATTGCGCTGATACCGAACAGGAGCGCACCCAATACCAAATAATGCGTCAAGGTAATCATGCTTTGCCCTCCCCTTCCTGCTTGAGGCCGTCTGAAACTTCGCTCTCTTCGGCAGATTCGACTTGCGGTTTGACCGCTTCCATTTTCACCAGACGCATACGGCCCTGGTCGGCACGTACTTTAACTTGGTCGGCAGGATCCATACGTTTCGGATTGGTGGTTTTGCGGTGAACCAGCGCAATCGCGGCCACCATACCCAACAGCAGCAATACCGCCGCCAATTCAAACGGCAACAGGTAGTCGGTATAAATACGGCTGCCCAAATCGCGGATATTGTTGTAATCGGCCGGAATGTCTTTCATCAGACCAAATGCGGCCAGGTCGGTTTTCGGGTTGACCAGAATGAGAATCAGGGCAACCGCCAACAATGTGCCGACCACACCGGCAACCGGCGCATGACGCCAGAAACCGGCGCGCATTTCTTCAATGTCGATGTTCAACATCATCACAACGAACAGGAACAACACCATTACGGCGCCGACGTAAACCACCACCAGCGTCACGCCCAAAAACTCAGCCTGCATCAGCATCCAAAGCATCGCGCTTACGCAGAAGGTCAGCACCAGATGCAAAGCGGCGTGAACAGGGTTTTTAGCAGTAACGGTACGAACCGCACCGTACAAAACGATGGCGGCAAGAATATAGAACAGAATCGCGGAAAAAGTCATTCGTCTGCTCCTTAACGATACGGCGCGTCAGCGGCTTTGCGTTTGGCGATTTCAGCCTCGTATTTGTCGCCAATGGCCAAAAGAATCGGCTTAGTCATGTGCAAGTCGCCTTTTTTCTCGCCGTGGTATTCAAAAATATGGGTTTCCACAATCGCATCGGTCGGACAGGCCTCTTCGCAGAAACCGCAGAAGATGCACTTGGTCAGGTCGATGTCGTAACGCTTGGTGCGGCGGGTGCCGTCTTCGCGTTCTTCCGATTCGATGTTAATCGCCATTGCCGGACAAACTGCCTCGCACAATTTACACGCAATACAGCGCTCTTCGCCGTTCGGATAACGGCGTTGCGCGTGCAGGCCGCGGAAACGCACGGATTGCGGCGTTTTCTCTTCGGGGAAATAAATTGTGTCTTTGCGGGCAAAAAAGTTTTTGAGCGTTACGCCCAAGCCTTTTACCAACTCGCCCAAAAGAAAGGTTTTCACTAGGTTTGCCATGTTGCATTCCTTTACATGGTTTTTATTTTCAGACGACCTGCTATTTGCAAGTCATCCTTTATTTGAATTCGATTAAAACATATCCCTGCTTACGGTATTCGGCAGGTGTATTTTTCGCCGTTTTGGCGCATAACCGTTCTCCGCATTTGACAATATCCGCCTGACTGAATAATTCCAGATTTTCCACGCTAGCTTTTTTCTCACGGACAACCTGTCCGTAATACCAACCCTGCCATAGGGAAACACCGATAACGCAGACCAATGCAGCAGCGGCAAGGTACCCGATTTTCAACAATACCGAACGGCTGGCGGCATCCAAACGATTTTGGGCGACGGCGGAAAAACCTGCAAAATCTTCCATATGCTTTTTCACATCATCAATTTCCGCCCTCAAATCATCCAATCCTTCCTGGCTGCCTTTCTTAATATTGCGCTTCAAGTCACTCGACACCGCAGCCATCTGATTAGAAACCTCATCGGCAATCAACCGATTAACTTCCGACAATCCCTCCTCCAACCTTCTGATACCCTGCACCTGCAATGACAAGGCTTCGGCACTCTGCTTCTGAAGCTCCTGATGCAACGCTGAAATATTGATAATTAATTGCTGCAATTGCCGTTCGTCCATCACTTTTCCGAATGTTCCGAATAACTTTGTTATCTTTTCTGTATCGACAGGCCGTCTGAAACCTTAAACCCGTCAGCCTATGCTCATACCGCGCGAGTGGCTCTGCGCCATCCTTTCCATTTCGCGCTGTCTTGCCTCTTCTTCAAACTCCCGCTCTGTCCGCTGCGCCATCATGGCGGATTCCCTCTGTATCTGCCGTACATCGTCCCTACCCATAAAATCCGACAGGGCGGTTTGGTCGCCCGATTTTAGGCGGGCTAGCAGATTGTTGGTAGCAGACAGGAAATCGTCTTGTTTGACAGTCGCCGCGTATTGCATTTCCTGCGCCTGCTCCGCTTCTGAAAACAGCAAAGGCTTGAGCCTGCTGACATTGCGAATCCACTTTGCGGCTTCCATACGATCGGCTTCACTGATTCGCCGATCATTGACCGTCATCACGGGGGTACCGTCATTGTCTTCTACCTTCGTATTCTCTATTCGCTTCCCCTTTTTATCGAAATAGATATGCCCTTGCGCATAATCTTTCACCGCCTGATACAACGTTGTGCTTTCGGTCAGCGCGCCTATACCGCTGCCGCGCGTCGCCAACAGTTTCTGCCAGATTTCTTCCTGCCTCCGCTCTCCTTCATACTTCCCTATCAGCTTCATCGGGGTTTCCAGCGTCCAGTTGTTGATGGATAAACCGTTTTTCTCGAATACTTGTTTATGAAAATCTCGCATTTCATCAAAGCGAACATCACGGGGAGGTTTGCCAATATTACTTTGTAAAAAATTCAGATAACCTTCCGCCATCCCTTCACGAATCCGATTCAATCTTTGTTCGGGAAACGTTTGTCCCGAAGAATCCTTCATAAACATCACCGCTGCCCGACCCGTCGTCTCCCCTTTCGGCAGGCTGCTCCAAGTCATGCCCTCCGCTTCCGCCACACCTTTCGCCCAGCCTGCGTAATTGTAGCCTTTGGACAACAAGTCAGCATAGGTTCGGACAACACCCTGTATATGGTTTTGTTTGATGTCTTGGCGGTAGCGATTAATATCTTGCTGCGTCAACGGCTTCATTTTTTGCCTCCTGTTGTTTTATGATAGGCATTTGCCTCCATATCCTTATCGGCGGCATCCACAAACCCCCAAATGGTTTTAATTGTCTGTTCTTCGATTTTACGCCAGTCATATAACCGATGGCGGCTATAACCCAAATGAAATGTAATATCTATTCCCCTTGCACGGAGTGCAAAAGTATGGCTGCACGGCGGATTTGGCAATCTCGTATCGGAATAAGGGGCAAAAATACGGGCAGAACATTCAATATAGCTGTGTATATTGCCATCTTTGCCGTGTGAAACAAAAATATCATCCGCATCTTCACGGTAGGGCCTACCTGTTGTTGAATCAGTACCCTCCAAAACCCGATATTGCTCATCCAAACCATACGGATTTTCAGAATACCTGACATATTGGCGCAATACTGAATTGTTTCCTTCCAAATTCCACCTCAACCGTCGGTTTATATTTTCAGGACTTTTGTCTAAAGGTTCTAAATTACTATGTACCCCAACCAATACCCAAGGTGTACCCGATACCTTTAATTCGTCATAAAAACCGTCGTCATGGCGTATATCGCGGATAACGCCCGTTTCGTAATTCAGGTAAAAGTCAAATCCCGTCAACACCGAATCATACGTCCTCGGCGGGGCTTTGTATGTCTCCCAGTCTTTTGAAAACGCCGTCGGCGTATCAGTATAGGAAACATCCTGCACCTGATAGGAAGACATCCTGACCTTCCTGCCGCCCAATGTGCCGATCGTGTAGGAATCCTCCGGTACTTCCACCCTGCCCTTGTCCGAAAAGGCCGCGTCCTGTATCTCCCTTTGGGTTTTCCCTATCAAGATACCGTCTGAAAAGGAACATACCGACAATGTCGCCAGTCCGAACAGCAGACATAATCCCAGCAGCCATTTCTTCATCTTATTCTCTGTTTCTCTTAATTACTTATCAAAACAACAAAAACATACCCGACAACGATGTAACTGCACTCAGAACAAATGACCATAGCGCAGATTGTGTAAAGATTTTAGGTTTTGTCCATACCCAAAAGATAGATACCACAAAAGATACCGCACACCAAGCAAAATACATCCACCATAGCGCCCCGGCCTTCGGATCACCCAAAGAACCTATTTTGCAGGCGAAATAAATATGGACTGCTGTTATAGCAAAGGCAGAACCGGCTACCGCAAAACCTCGTATGCGCATATAAAGCACGCAAGATAATAACAATCCGCACCAAAAGAGCAAAATGTTGAGGGAGAGCAATAAAATCTCATCTATATCGGACGGAGTAATAACGTAACCTACAGATATACAAGGAACTATCAACCCAACCAATATGCTTAAGGCTGTAATCTTTTTTTCTGTTGTCATCCAATTTTTATTCCCTATTGCCCTCCAGTTATACGGACATCGTTTTTTTTCAGACGGCCTCAAGATGCCGTCTGAAACTTATTTCCACAAATTCAGCGGTGAAATCATCCACACGCCCAAAATCACGATGTAGGCGAAGCCGATCGGAATCAGCACTTTCCAGCCCAAACGCATGATTTGGTCGTAACGGTAGCGTGGGAAGGTTGCACGGATCCACAGGTACCAGTACAGAACCGCCGCCATTTTTACGAACATCCAGAATGCGGAAGGCGTACCGATAAAGCCCCAACTTTGCGGGAACGGAGACAACCAGCCGCCGAGGAACATCAGTGATGTCAGCGCGGCAATCAGAATCATGAAAATGTATTCGGCAAGGAAGAACAGCGCGAACGCGAAGCCGGAATATTCGACGTGATGGCCGGCAACGATTTCAGACTCGCCCTCCGCCACGTCAAACGGCGCGCGGTTGGTTTCGGCAACGGCGGAAATCAGATAGACGATGAAGATTGGGAAGAGCGGCAGCCAGTTCCACGAGAACACGGAACCGCCCGCGATGCCTTTTGCCTGCGCGGCGACAATATCGGAGAAGTTCATGCTGCCCGACACCATCACGACGCACACCAGCGCGGCGCTCATGGCGATTTCGTAGGAGATGCTTTGCGCGGAAGCACGCATTGCGCCCAAGAACGAATATTTGGAGTTGGAAGCCCAGCCCGCGATAATCACGCCGTAAACCGACAGCGAGGTAATCATCAGGATATACAAAAGGCCGATATTGATATTGGTCAGCACCCATTCTTCGTTGAACGGAATCACTGCCCACGCCGCGAAAGACGGGGCGAGCGACATAATCGGACCAATATAAAACAGGGCTTTGTTCGACAGCTTCGGACGGGTTACCTCTTTAAACAAGAGTTTGAACACGTCGGCAAACGGCTGAATCAGACCCCACGGGCCGGTTACGTTCGGGCCGACGCGAAGCTGCATAAAGCCGATGACTTTACGTTCGAAATACGTCAGGTAGGCGACGGTCAGAATCAGCGGAATCAGGATAATCACGATTTTGACGATGACGGATACCACCAAGCCCACGGTGATGCCCAAATCGCCCAGACCGAGCGTTGCGGCAAAGAGGTTTTGGAACCATTCCTGCATAATCAAGCTCCCGCCAGTTCAATAGTGTCCATCAACGCACCCAGCGCGGCATTTTCGGTATGCAGCGGCAGATGCACCACGTTTTCAGGCAAACCGGCATCGGCTTTGACTGCAACCGATACGCTTGCGCCGTTTTGTTTGGCGACAGCGGTTTGTCCGTCTTGCAGGCCTAAGCGCGCCAAAGTGTTCGGATTCACACGCGCGGCAGGCACGGCGGCATGGCTGGTCGCCTGCAACGGCGCGGAACGGCGCACGATGGCATCGTTGTGATAAATACCGACCCCGCCCACGCGCACGAGGCGGCTTGAGGTCGTCTGAAAATCTTTTTGAGTCGAAGCGGCGCGGTTGTTCAGTTTGGACGGCAGGCTTTCCGCATCCAGCGCGTCTTTCAAAATCGCGGCGGTATCGTGGTATTCAAAGCCTTGCAGGTCAAACAGGTTGCCCAATACGCGTAACACTTTCCACAGCGGACGCGAATCGCCAAAGCCTTGAACGACGCCGTGGAAGGATTGCAGACGGCCTTCCATATTGATGAAGCTGCCCGAGGTTTCGGTAAACGGCGCAATCGGCAACAATACGTCGCACACGTCCAGCAGCGTTTCGCTGACAAACGGCGTAAACGCCATCACGCTTTTTGCCTGTTTCAACGCGGCTACGGCTTTTGCGCCGTCCGCCGTATCGATTTCCGGCTCGACGTTGAACAGCAAAACTGCCTGTTTCGGCGCATTTGCCATTTCGGCAACGCTCTCGCCAGAGTTCACGCCCAAGACATCCGCACCGACGCTGTTGGCAGCCTGCGGCAGAATGCCCAACACCGCGCCGGTCGCGTCCGCCAGCTTTTGCGCGGCTGCATAAATCGCGGCGTAATCGGGATGGTTTTGCACTTCCGCGCCCAAAATCACCGCTGCTTTTTCAGCGTTTTTCAGGCACGCGGTAATCGCGTGTTCCGCATCGGCAGACAGGTTTTTCAGACGACCTGCCCACTCGTCGGGATGTGCGGCTTCTTGAGACAGAAGCGGCATAAACAATTCTTCTTTACTGCTGGCCAATACGCTCAAGGCCATACGGTCTTTGGCGGCACGGCGCAGGCGGGCGGTCAGGAGCGGCTGTTCTTTGCGCAAGTTCGCGCCGACTACCAATACGGCATCGTTGTCAGCCAAAGATTCAATGCTTTGTCCCAACCATTGCGCACCTTTAAGGCCGTCTGAAAGACGTTTGTCTTGTTGGCGCAAACGGGTTGCAAAGTTTTTAACACCCAAGCCGTCGGCAAGTTTTTTGGCCAGATACAGCTCTTCAATCGTATTCATCGGATTGGCCCAAACGCCGACTTGGTTTTGGTTGCCGTCTTTGGCGATACATTCAATCGCGCTGCGGACATATTCCAGCGCGGTTTTCCAATCCACGTCCATCCACTCGCCGCCCTGTTTGATTTTCGGGTTTTTCAGACGGCTTTCGTGATACAGGCCTTCGTAGGCAAAACGGTCGCGGTCGGACAGCCAGCATTCGTTGATGGCTTCGTTTTCCAACGGCAACACGCGGCGGACGGTATGGTCTTTGGTTTGTACAATCAGGTTGCTGCCCAAAGCATCATGGGCGGAAACGGATTTTCGGCGGTTCAATTCCCAAGTACGCGCGTTGAAGCGGAACGGTTTGCTGGTCAATGCGCCGACAGGACACAAATCGATGACGTTGCCCGACAATTCGGTTTCCACTGCTTTACCGATAAAAGGCATGATCTCGGAATGTTCGCCGCGGTTGGCCATAGCGATTTCTTGCACGCCGGCGATTTCTTCAGTGAAACGAACGCAACGGGTACAGTGGATACAACGGCTCATTTCCTCGGCGGAAACCAAAGGACCCATGTCTTTGCCGACGACGGAACGTTTTTCTTCGGTATAACGGCTGGTGGTTTTGCCGTAGCCCATCGCCAAATCCTGCAACTGGCATTCGCCGCCTTGGTCGCAGGTCGGACAATCAAGCGGATGGTTGATGAGCAGGAACTCCATCACGCCTTCTTGCGCCTCTCGGGCTTTTGCCGAATGCGTACGCACAATCATGCCGTCTGTAACCGGCGTGGCACAGGCGGGCAGGGGTTTGGGGGCTTTTTCCACGTCCACCAAACACATACGGCAGTTGGCGGCGATGGAAAGTTTTTTGTGGTAACAGAAATGCGGGATATAAGTACCGAGCTTGTGCGCGGCTTCAATCACCGTCGCGCCCTGCTCCACAGATACCTGTTTGCCGTCGATTTCGATTTGTAACATGGTTCGTTCCTAGTTACGGGTATTTAATAAATAATTCTTTTAGAGGCCGTCTGAAAACTTAGCACCACTTATTCGGTTTCATCGGTCCGCCGTGTTCGATGTAATGCACAAACTCATCACGGAAATGCTTGGTAAAGCTGCGGACAGGGAAGACGGCGGCGTCGGCGAGGGCGCAGATGGTGCGGCCTGCCATTTGGTTGCCGACGGAATCCAGCAAATCCAAGTCTTCCATGCGGCCTTTGCCTTCTACAATGCGGTGGACGATACGGTAGAGCCAGCCGGTGCCTTCGCGGCAGGGAGTGCATTGGCCGCAGGATTCGTCGTAGTAGAAATAGCTCAGGCGCTCAAGGGCTTTCACCATGCACACGTCTTCGTCCATCACGATAATCGCGCCGGAACCGAGCATCGAACCGGCTTTGGAAATCGAGTCGTAGTCCATATTGGTCTGCATCATGATGTCGGCAGGCAATACGGGCGCGGACGATCCGCCGGGGATAACGGCTTTGAGTTTTTTGCCGCCGCGCATACCGCCCGCCATTTTCAGGATTTCGGCAAACGGCGTGCCTAACGGCACTTCATAATTACCCGGACGTTCGACGTGGCCGGAGATGCAGAACAGTTTGGTACCGCCGGCATTCGGAATGCCTTTGTCGGCAAACGTCTGACCGCCGTCGCGGACGATAAACGGCACGGAGGCGAAGGTTTCGGTATTGTTGATGGTGGTCGGCTTGCCGTACAGGCCGAACGAGGCAGGGAACGGCGGTTTGAAGCGTGGCTGGCCTTTTTTGCCTTCCAGCGATTCGAGCAATGCGGTTTCTTCGCCGCAAATGTATGCGCCGTAGCCGTGGTGGGCGAAGAGTTCGAATTCGAAGTCCGAACCTAAAATATTTTTACCCAAAAAACCTGCGGCGCGCGCTTGGGCTAGTGCAGCTTCAAAACGTTGATAACCTTCGAAAATTTCGCCGTGAATGTAGTTGTAGCCGGCTTTCGCACCCATCGCGTAACCGGCAATAATCATGCCTTCAATCAGGGCATGAGGATTGAACATGATGATGTCGCGGTCTTTAAATGTACCGGGCTCGCCTTCGTCGGTGTTGCAAACTACATATTTTTCGCCCGGGAAGGAACGGGGCATAAAGCTCCATTTCAAACCGGTCGGAAAGCCCGCTCCGCCACGACCGCGCAAACCGGAGGTTTTGACTTCGTCAATCACATCGGTTTGCGAGATGTTTTCGGACAGGATTTTACGCAGGGCGGTATAACCGCCACGTTTGACGTATTCGTCCAATGTCCAGCAATCGGGATTGGCGGTATCCACTTGGTCAAAAATCACGCCTGATTGGTAAATAGCCATTTTTGGTGTGCCTGTTTGTTTTCGTATAGGTTGCAGCCGTTGTTTTCAGACGGCCTAATATACCTTTGTATATCGACTCTATGCCGTCTAAAATAAAATATGTTGATTCACTAAAGTTGATATTTCAGACGACCTTGTATTTCGTTTTCATGGTTATAGACCTAGTCTACTTTGCTGAAGTTATCACCATCCACCGCATTTATCTTCACATGGAATCCCATCGCCATCACCATCCATTTTGGTATCAGAACAATTCTGTAAAAACCATTTGGCCTCTTCGCATGACACCATCTGAGAACAATATTGCCTGCCATCACAACGATATTTATTACTATTGTTTTTTTTAGCTTGTATCGTAGCTGGATCATTAAGCTCTACTGGTGCATTAGTTTGTTTAGGGACTAATTTTGCTGCGTTGAATTGATATATCTGATAACCAATTAACCCGAAAAGTGCCAACCCTACCAATTTCGTCAATATGGAAGACGACGTATCTAAGGCAAAAAATGATTTTTTCTTTGCACTCGAACGATGGTTATGATTCCGCTTAAAATCTCTTGCCTCACGATTCAAGTAACGAATCTGTTTAGCAACATTTTTTCCTTTTCCGTTAGCAGATACCTCAAAGCCAACCGCCTCATTAAGTTCAGGACGAGGGCTTCTTTGGGAAAAGTTAGAAATATGGCAGAAAATTTCTTGTTTACTACCATCTATCCGTATAAAACCATAACCTTTTTCATCATCCCACTTAACAATTATCCCTTTCATTAACCGCTTCCCTTTTTATTGTTACTTTTAAATCACAATTTAAAATTTTGGAATAACTAGTAAGTTTGATTACAAACCGAATATGTTCAGACGATCTATTCTAATTCTGCTAATTTTTTCTCAATCGCTTCTTCAGTCATAAAGCTGCACATGCTGTGGTTGTTGACCAACATGACCGGAGCGTCGCCGCATGCGCCCATGCATTCGCCTTCGACAAGGGTAAATTTGCCGTCGGGCGTGGTTTCGCCGTAGCCGATACCGAGTTTTTGTTTGAGGTATTCACCGGTTGCCATACCGCCGCGCAGGGCGCAGGGCAGGTTGGTACAAACGGTCAGTTTGTACTTGCCGACAGGCTCAAGGTCGTACATATTGTAGAAGGTAGCGACTTCGTAGGCTTGTGCAGGCGAGATGCCGATATAGTCTGCAACAAAGGCGATGGTCTCAGGAGCGAGCCAGCCCTTTTCGGCCTGGGCAATACGCAATGCGCCCATAATGGCGGAGCGGCGTTGGTCGGCAGGATATTTTGCCAACTCGATGTCGATTTGTTTTAAAGATTCTGCGGATAACATTATCGGTCAACCTCCCCGAATACGATGTCCTGCGTACCGATGATGGCAACGACGTCGGCCAGCATGTGGCCTTTTGCCATTTCATCCATACCTTGCAGGTGGGCAAAGCCGGGTGCGCGGATTTTCAGGCGGTAGGGTTTGTTTGCGCCGTCTGAAATGATGTAAACGCCGAACTCGCCTTTCGGATGTTCGACAGCGGTGTAAGTCTCGCCCTCAGGAACGTGCATACCTTCGGTAAAGAGTTTGAAATGGTGAATCAGGTCTTCCATACCTGTTTTCATTTCGGTACGTTTGGGCGGAGCAAATTTGTGGTTTGTGGTAATGACCGGACCCGGATTGACACGCAACCACTCGGAACATTGTTTGATGATGCGCACGGATTGACGCATTTCTTCCATACGGCAGAGGTAACGGTCGTAGCAGTCGCCGTTGACGCCGACTGGGATGTCGAAATCCATTTTGTCGTACACTTCGTAAGGCTGTGTCTTACGCACGTCCCATTCCACGCCGGAACCGCGCAACATCACGCCGGTAAAACCTTTTTGCATGGCGCGCTCAGGAGTGACAACGCCGATGCCGACGGTACGCTGTTTCCAAATACGGTTGTCGGTCAGGAGGGTTTCGAGTGTATCGATGTTTTTCGGGAAACGTTCGCAGAAGGCGTCGATAAAGTCGAGCATGGTGCCTTCACGGGATTCGTTGAGCTGCTTCAATACTTTGGCGTTGCGGAATTTGCTGCTCTCGTATTTAGGCATGAAGTCGGGCAGGTCGCGGTAAACGCCGCCGGGACGGAAGTAGGCTGCGTGCATACGCGCGCCGGAAACGGCTTCGTACAAGTCCATCAGCTCTTCGCGGTCGCGGAAGGCGTAAAGGATGGCGGTCATCGCGCCGATGTCGAAGGCGTGCGAACCGATGCCCATCAAGTGATTGAGGATGCGCGTTACTTCGGCAAACATCACGCGAATATACTGGGCGCGGATAGGCACATCGATACCGGCAAGTTTTTCTACTGCCAAACAATACGCCTGCTCATTGACCATCATGGAAACGTAGTCCAAGCGGTCCATATAGGGCAAGGCTTGCAGATAGGTTTTGGTTTCAGCCAGTTTTTCAGTACCGCGGTGCAGGAGGCCGATGTGCGGATCGGCACGGACGATGGTTTCGCCCTCCAACTCCAAAATCATACGCAATACGCCGTGCGCCGCAGGGTGTTGCGGGCCGAAGTTGATGGTGTAGTTTCTTAATTTATTGGCCACCGTAGTTCTCCTCACGGACGATACGCGGCGTGATCTCGCGCGGCTCAATGGTAACAGGTTGGTAAATCACGCGTTTTTGCTCTTCGTCGTAACGCATTTCCACATAGCCGGAAATCGGGAAGTCTTTGCGGAACGGATGTCCGACAAAGCCGTAATCGGTCAGAATGCGGCGCAAGTCCGGGTGGTTGTTGAACATGATGCCGTACATATCAAAGGCTTCGCGCTCGTACCAATCCGCGCTGTTGTAAATATCGACTACGGATTCGACCACGGGGAAGTCGTCGTCTGAAACCCAGACGCGTACGCGGATGCGTTGATTGTTTTTAACGGAAAGCAGCTGACTGACGACGGCAAAGCGTTTGCCCTGCCATACTTCGTTTTTGTAAGTGCTGTAATCGACACCGCACAAGTCAACCAGAAGCTCGAAATGCAACTCTTCATGGTCGCGCAATGCGGTCATGACTGAAATATAGTGTTCGGGCAGACACTCGACGGTAATCTCGCCCAAAGCTGAAATGACTTTGCTTGCCTGATCGCCAAGCACGCCGACGACGGTCTCGTATAAGTTTTGAATGCTTGCCATATCGTCCTCTCCTTACTCGTCACGCGCGATGGTGGAAGTGCGCTTGATTTTTTGTTGGAGCTGAATCAGGCCGTAAATCAGGGCTTCCGCAGTCGGCGGACAACCCGGCACATAAACGTCTACCGGCACGACGCGGTCGGCACCGCGCACAACGGAATAAGAATAATGATAATAGCCACCGCCGTTGGCACACGAACCCATAGACAATACCCAGCGCGGCTCGGCAAGCTGGTCGTACACGCGGCGCAGTGCAGGCGCCATTTTGTTGGTGAGCGTACCCGCCACAATCATCAGATCGGCCTGACGTGGGGACGGACGGAAAATTATGCCGAAACGGTCAAGGTCATAACGCGCCATACCTGCATGCATCATTTCCACGGCGCAGCAGGCCAAGCCGAAAGTAACCGGCCACAATGAACCGGTACGCATATAGTTCAACACCGTATCCGCGCTGGTGGTGATGAAACCTTTTTTCAAAACGCCTTCTATTCCCATTCCAGCGCACCTTTTTTCCATTCGTAAATAAAGCCTACCGTCAGAACGACGATAAACACCAGCATAGACCAGAAGCCGTATGCGCCCAAATCTTTGAACACGACAGCCCACGGCAACATGAACGCGACCTCCAAATCAAACAGGATGAAGAGGATGGCGACGAGGTAATAGCGCACGTCGAACTTCATCCTTGCGTTTTCAAAGGCTTCAAAACCGCATTCGTAAGCCGCGTCTTTTTCGGCATAGTGGCGTTTCGGGCCTAAAATTGTGCCGAGCAGGATAAACAGCACACCGGCCGCAAGGCCGACGAGGATGAATACGAGGACGGGAAAGTAACTGGCCAACATGGTCGTACCTAACTGGTTGACAGACAAATCTTAAAAATAGATTACCATTTTATCGAATTTCAAAAGCCATTTAAAGGTAAATATCAGCAAATCAGTAAAAAAACACTAATAAATTCAATAAAGTTATGAGAACAATTCTTATTCTTATTTAATATTTCACAATTTTAATTTCAATTTAATCATGTATCATTTAATTCGGGTTTTCCACCTGTCCGATTTACTTCAAAAATCTGGAAACCGCCCTTTTCCAAACCTCAATAAAAACATCAGGCCGTCTGAAAACTGATTATTTTCAGACGGCCTGTTTTTACATCACATTCATTTAAATAGAAAAATCAATCGACACCTTTGAGCATACGGTTCAATACCGGGGCAAGTACCAACAGGATACCGCAGGTTACCGCGCCGATGGTGGCCAGCATCCAGTAGAAATCCAATGGCGACTCAGCATTGTAGTAGTCTTTAAACAACACTCCGCCCAAAGTAAAGCCGATGGACAATGCCAAGAAATTCAACGCAACCATTTGTGTTTTAAACATGCTCGGTGCGATTTTGGTGGAAAACGACAGCGAAATCGGCGACAGCATCAACTCGCCTATCGTAATCGCCAGCAACACCAGCATAAATACGATAATCGGCATCGGGGTCCCGGATGAAATATACGGGATGAAACACAAATAAGAGACGCCGGTTACCAACATGGCCAGCGCAAACTTCAACGGCGTTTTAGGTTGGCGCTTGCCCATTTTCGTCCACACCGCCGCCATCACGCCGGAAAAGAGAACCACCCACATGGCCTGTATCGAGTCTTTCCATGAAACAGGCACGGTAAAGCCGAAGAAAGTACGATCGACCGTTTCATCGAAATAAACCGTTGCAACGGTGTACACCTGAAACCAAACCGCCCAGAACATACAAATGGTCAAAAACAGCGGAATATAGGCCATGATGTAACGTTTATTGGCTGCCTCAACCTGGCTGCTGCCCAGCAGGCGTGCAAAATAAGCGATAACGGTGATAATGACCACACCCAAAAGCCAGCGTGAAAAGTTCTCAAGATTGAGCGCACCGGAAGCAATCACGCTGCCCAACACCAAAACCAGCAACACGCCGACAGCTATTGCAGTCTGTACCTTTTCAGGGCGCAACGGATTGGGAGCCGGCGTATGCGGCAGGTTTTTACGGCCGCGCGAATACCACAGCAGACCAAATGCCATACCGACGGCCGCCGCGCCAAAGCCATAATGAAAACCCATGCGGTCTTGCAAAATACCGGTCAACAAAGGGCCTAAGAAACCACCGATATTGATGGAAATATAGAAAATGGAGAAACCGGCATCGCGTAATTCACGCAGGTCGTCCCGTTCATACAAAGAGCCGACCATCGAACTGGCAGACGATTTCACGCCGCCGCTGCCCAGCGCGATACACACCAAGCCCAACAGCAATCCCATCAAGCCCGGCACAATCGCCAATAAAATATGACCGGTCATCACGACGATACCGGCGATAAACAGGGTACGTTCCGAGCCCCAAATGCGGTCGGCCAACCATGCGCCGAGAATAGTGGACAGGTAAACGCTGCCGCCGTACGCGCCGACAATGCCGCCGGCCAAGGCTTTATCCATACCCAAACCGCCTTGACTCGCGGCGTAATACAGATAAATCAGCAGGATGCCCTGCATACCGTAGAAGGAAAAACGTTCCCACAGCTCAATATGGAATAGGGTGGATAATTGCAAAGGATGGCCGAAGAAGGTTTTCTCGGCAGAAGACGGCTTTTGACCGGACATTATGAGTTCTCCTATATATTAGACAGACTTAGGCTTCAGACGGCCTGTTATACCTACCAATCATTTTTATGGAAGCCATATATTACCGCCAATCTTTGCATTTGCAAAACATTAAAAAGCATTTTTTTACAGAAAGATTAAGATTCGTATCTAAAAAGAACTCAATAGCTACATAACAAGGATATCGCGGCCATCTCTGTCATGCCCTACATATTCAAAAACCCATTAATTTTTAGATTTTCTATATTGTATTTTTCATGTGGCCGAAAACGGATATATTTACTGCGTTCGGTATTCCATTTAGGCTGATAAGACTTTAGAGTAGTTTCAGGCTGCCTGAAAACTATGTGATACAAATAACAGATAAAATAAAGCCCTACTTAAAAAAGTAGGGCTTAAAGAAATTGTTTATTTTTTGCCCCCACCAGATTTTCCGCTACCTGACGGGGGATTGTTACCACGTCCGCCGCCTGACGGATTACCTGTTTTGCTTGGCCAGTTTGGGTTACTGTTGCCTGTCTGATTATTTGCCATTATTGCTACATTCCATACTTAAGTTTTCAGATACACGGACTTTTATTTCCGTTTCTATATTTTATAGATTTAGATTTTTTTTCAATTTAATTTTTTCAGTAGTCGTAGCAACTGTATTTTTCACCCCGTCGGGTAAAAATACCAAAACTCAAATCAAGCCGTTCGG